>JARRRC010000251.1:0-4327 GCA_037381105.1 Desulfobacterales bacterium | reverse complement strand
AACCGGCCATAGCTTTTAATAAGGGAGAATTGGTTTAATGAAAATTCACGAATATCAGTCAAAAGATTTGTTCAAAAAGTACGAAATTCCGGTTCCGGAAGGAGGCGTCGCCTTCAGCTCCGATGAAGCCAAAAAAATTGCCGAAGATCTGGGTCAATTCCCGGTAGTGATTAAAGCTCAGATTCATGCCGGCGGCCGGGGCAAGGGCGGAGGCGTCAAGCTGGCAAAATCCATTAAAGAAGCCCAAAAGATTGCCGGCGATATCATCGGAATGAATCTTGTGACCCACCAGACCGGTCCGGAAGGAAGGATCGTCCGAAAAGTACTGGTGGAACAAGGGCTTGACATTGCCAAAGAATTGTACCTGAGCATTATTCCGGACAGGGCAACGGCAAAAGTGGTCATCATGGCCAGCGAGGCCGGCGGAATGGACATTGAAGAGGTTGCCGCCGCCACTCCGGAAAAGATCATCAGGGTGTATATTGATCCTTTGATGGGAATACAGCCATACCACTGCCGGCAGGTTGCCTTTGGATTGAATCTGTCGACGGTGGTCATGAAACCCTTTGTGTCGATGCTGGGGAAGCTGTACCGTTTGTTTATCGATTACGATTGTTCTCTGGTGGAGATCAATCCCCTTGTGCTCACCGCCGATGAGACGGTGGTTGCGCTGGATGCCAAGATCGATTTTGACGACAATGCTCTCTATCGGCACAAGGATATTCTGGAATACCGTGATTTGGATGAGGAAGATCCTTTGGAAGTTGAAGCATCCAAATTTAATCTCAACTACATCAAACTCGACGGCAATGTTGGGAACATGGTCAATGGTGCGGGTCTTGCCATGGCGACCATGGACATCATTAAGCTGGCCGGTGCGGAACCGGCTAACTTCTTGGATGTGGGTGGCGGAGCCAGTGCCGAGATGGTGGAAAACGCCTTTCGCATCATGCTTGCCGATGAGAACGTCAAAGGGATATTGATTAATATTTTCGGAGGAATTTTGCGGTGTGACGTGCTGGCAAACGGTGTGGTCAGTGCGGCGAAAAAGACCGGCATCAATGTCCCGGTGGTGGTTCGGATGGAAGGGACCAATGTGCAAGAGGGTCGAAAGATTCTGGCCGATTCCGGGCTTGACCTGATTACGGCTGGGGACATGAAAGACGCCGCCGAAAAGGTGGCACAGTTTGTGGCAGGAAAGTAAAAACCATTAAAACTATTTATTTTTAAATGTCTGATCACGTTAGAAGCGGATAAACCTCGTGGCAAAGGTTCGCCTCAGATATGATTAAATTTTTTCCGAAAGAACTCGTGGATAAGGGCTCGTAATGAAAAAACCTGTTTTTACTTATATAGAAGGGTAACCAGTTTAAAACAATTCTTTCGTCTATGTCTCAAATCGATGAAGGTTTTTTCACAACGATCCCTATTCCACTCAAACAGCTTCCAGGAAAAATTTAATCATATCTGAGGCTTCCTGGGCGTCGATTTGTTTTAATGACCTGCATATTTGCAAAATAACGCGTTGCGAAAAACATTGAGGAATGGAAAATGAGCATATTTGTTGACAAGAACACGCGGTTGTTGGTTCAGGGTATCACGGGAAAAGAGGGCCAGTTTCATACCCGTCAATGTATCGATTACGGAACAAAGGTCGTGGCCGGGGTGACACCGGGCAAGGGCGGACAAAAGATGGATGACGTTCCGGTATTCAATACCGTTAAAGGTGCCGTGGAACAGACCGGGGCAAACTGCAGCATGGTTTTTGTCCCGCCGCCATTTGCAGCGGATGCCATTATGGAAGCAGCGGACGCCGGGGTTGATCTTATCGTAGCCATCACGGAAGGAATTCCGGTGATGGATATGGTTAAAGTTAAAAATTATCTGAAAGGTTCCCGGTCTCGTCTTATCGGTCCCAACTGTCCGGGAATCATTACCCCGGGTGAGTGTAAGATCGGGATTATGCCGGGTCCCATTCATAAACCCGGTGGCCCGATCGGTGTTGTTTCAAGATCAGGGACGCTCACCTACGAAGTTGTTCATCAGCTCACCCTCCACGGTATCGGGCAGACCACCTGCATCGGCATCGGAGGGGACCCTGTCAACGGCACCCATTTTGTCGATTGCCTGGACGCTTTTGAGAAAGATGCCGATACCAAAGGAATTGTGATGGTAGGAGAGATCGGCGGAACTGCGGAAGAGTCTGCATCCGAGTTTATAATAAAGCATGTTACAAAACCGGTGGTCGGGTTTATTGCAGGCCTGACGGCTCCTCCGGGACGTCGCATGGGACATGCCGGTGCCATAATCAGCGGCCATAGCGGCACCGCCCAGGGAAAAATCGATGCCATGAGATCGGCAGGAATTCATATCTGTGAAAACCTCGGCACGTTCGGGGACCTATGTGCTCGGGTGTTTAATTAATGCATGAAATGAGCATCGCGATGCAGATCGTTGAGATTGCAGTTGCTTCGATACCTGCTGATTTAAAGAATGCACAGGTTAAAAGGGTCAATCTGAAAATCGGAAAGCTGGCGGCGGTAGTGCCCGAAAGCCTTCGTTTTTGTTTTCAAATTGCCGTTCAGGATACGCCCCTTCGTGAGGCGGATCTCAATATAGAAGAAATTCCCTTGAGGGTTAGATGCACGGATTGTAATGCCGAATGGACCGCACATGAACCGGTTTTTATATGCCGAAAGTGTAACAGCGGCTCCGTAGAGATGTTATCGGGCCGCGAACTGGATATCACTTCCATCGAAGTTGTTGATGAGGCTGATTAAGATGCATGAATTTATGAATAAAAATCAAAGATATTATCATCACAAAGAGTTTCATAAGCCCCACCATTCACACGGCGGAAACAATGGTGAGGCAGAAAATAAAAAAACAGGTAGCAGAGAAATAAAAATTGTTCGAAAGGTTCTGGATGTTAATGATGAAATTGCACGGCAGAACCGAAAAATTTTTGCGGAAAAAGGTGTTTATGTTATCAATGTCATGAGTTCGCCGGGATCCGGTAAAACTGCCATTCTTGAGAAAACATTGGCTCGCATTGCGCCGGCAGTGCGGTGTGCCGTGATTGTTGGAGATATTTGCACCTCGAATGACGCCGACCGGCTTTCTGCTTTCGGAGCGCCGGTTGTACAAATCAATACCGATGCATTTGGAGGAGACTGTCATCTGGCGGCCCATGTGATTAAAACTGCCGTCGACAACTTCCATCTGGATGAAATTGATCTGTTAATTATTGAAAATTTGGGAAATTTGGTTTGTCCGGCCGAGTTCGATATGGGTGAACACTTGCGGATCGTTGTTCTCAGCGTCACCGAAGGAGAGGACAAACCGCTGAAATATCCCCTGATGTTTCGTGTATGCCAAGCGGCATTACTAAATAAAATCGATTTGTTGCCGCATCTTGATTATGACGGTGAAAAGGCGGTTCAAAATATCCTACAGGTTAACCCCAAAATGAAGATTTTTGAAATATCCGCGAAAACGGAAGATGGTTTTGATGCCTGGATCAAGTGGTTGAAACAGAAACTTCGTGAATAAAGCTAATTACCGAGGATAGATAACTCGACAATAGAATATCCCGCATAACGATCATGGGGAATTTTTGAATGGATCAGGGTTTTAAATAACTTGCCTTCAGCTAAAGATCCGGGCTGATTAAATTCCATATCCAATATATCACCAACGTTTAATTCGCTGAACACGGAGGAATCTTCTTTTACAAGAATATATGGCCTATTTGAGGAATTATTTCGTAATCTGTACAGGTAGGATGGACGCTTCCCATTTAAATAGAACTGTACGCTGTGATATTCCTCCAAGCCGTTTATATGGTGATTTCCAATTTTAATTAACTTAAACATTTATGCACTATACGCTTTCAATTATTAATTTGACCTTGTCTGGAAAATTTCCCTTTTGTAATATGCAAAAACCGTGCAAACATGCATTGTTATAGATATATGTTTAAATATTAACGGGTTAAATCCATTACTGTTTTGGATTTGAGAATTAATTTATATCAAATTATCTAAAATTATAAGGCAAACTACATAGGATATATGAAGTGTTTTACATAATTTTGACCCGGGGAATACACTTTAAGGATCAGAAGCGGCCTCCCTAGAACCTCAAAGCCCTCACTCGCGCAGTCAGGTTTGCTGTACCTAAGATCCCGACATATCATCCGGTTTTAAAAAACATGCCACCTTGACAATTCAATGTTATTGCAATACTTTAATATCAAGCGCCGATGTCGCTATATGGTTGTTGCTAAATCCGGCCCTACTTCATATTGTGGTCCATAATGATACGG
>JARRRC010000250.1:0-4853 GCA_037381105.1 Desulfobacterales bacterium | reverse complement strand
AGTCGTTTGAAACGACAAATTTAGAACTTAGGAATAAAGTTGAGAGGTTAGAGGGAGAGCTTCAAGGTAAGGTTGAGGCGGAAAATAATTATTCGCAAGAAAGAGCCTTGATTCGGTCAAAGATCGACAGTCTTTTGGAAAAACTTGGAGATGTTACTGACGCGGGTTAATGACCGGAAGGGGCGATTTTGGAAAGGTAAAAAATTTTATTCTTGGAACAACTTGTAACAATAGAACTTTTTGGACAACCTTATACGTTTAAAGCAGAATCGGACGTGAGCAACGCAAAAGAGGTTGCGGATCATCTGGTTAAAGAGGTGACCCGGATTGAACCCCAACACTCGAGCAAGTCATCTGTCAATAAGCTTGCAACCTTGATTTTAGCTGCACTAAATATTGCCAATGAAAATATTAAATTAAAAAAGAGTTATTCAGATCTATTGAACGATATTTCCAAAAGATCGACAAATTTGATACATTTACTCGATGAAGCGGTTAATGGTTAAAGCTTATTAACCACCTTCTCGATTTTTTGTAATTGCCCGAAAAGTGATGGGTGATATCTACTGCGATCTTTCCGAGACAATTAAGACCTTGAAGGAAGTTGAACGGCTTAAAACAATTTTGTGGCCCCTGCCGTGTTTGTGATTGGAAGATGTTCTTTGACCCAACATCCATTAAAAGGGAGCCTTCTCTGATTTTGGTGCGCAGGTTCTGTTTTTTACAGAAAAGCCTAAAAAAATTATAAGGTACCCACCTATATTTTATGGATCAAAGACCTCCCAACACGGCATTGTGGCAGGGGTCCTGTTCAACTCAAATTAAAAAAAGAGCAAGTTGAAAAAATTTCATGGGATTAATGCAGCAGTTCATCGACTCTCGAGGTTGTTGAAACTCTGAGAATACGACGTTTCAAAAAAATCGTATTTGAAAACCTTGCCTTTTTCCTCCCGAAAATCTCATTCTAATCCATTTTCAAAACAAATTTTTATAAACGTTTCGAATGGCAGATAATTTCGTTTCTATCTGGTATTAAAAAGATATGTTTTTGTGCTGCCTCTACGGGGTTAAAATGAGTTGATTCATTGGTGATAAATTCATAACATATTGAATCTATAAAGGGTTTGATGTTTAGTATTTGGCGCTTTGTATAAGATGCCGGCGAGCATGCCGGATCATCAGGTCGCCAAATACCAAGCACCAAATATAAATGTTCCGGGGAGAAAGATAATGAATGAATATAATCTGTTAATCGGCATTATTGCATTTGCTGTCGGATTTGCAATTGCCTTCTGGGTTAAAGGATTGATTGTATCCCAGAAAGTTAAAGCCGCTGAAAAAGAAACGTCACGAATGTTGGAGGATGCCAAAAGGAGATCCGAAACGCTCATTAAAGAAGCCAAGCTGGAGGTTAAAGACAGGCTTTTCAAAATGAAAAGCGAATTTGATACTGAAACCAAAGATACTCGATCTGAATTAAAAAACAGAGAGAGACGATTGATGCAAAAAGAAGAAAATATCGATCGTAAGATGGAACAATTTGAACAGCGTGAACGTGAACTTTTGCGAAAGGAAAAAAAGGTCATTCAAAAAGAGGAAAAGGTTGGTTGGCAAGAAAAACAATATCAAGAACTTATTGCGGAACAAAAGCAGCAGCTAGAAAAAATTTCCGGTTTAACGGCAGAACAGGCAAAAGAACTTCTCATCAGGGCAATGGAAAATGAAGCACGTTATGAAGGTGCCAAAATTATCAAAAGAATAGAGAACGAAACAAGGGAGCAGGCAGATAAAAAAGCAACAGAGATTATGGCTACCGCCATACAAAGATACGCCGGCGATTTTGTAACCGAGCGGACGGTATCGGTGGTCGAACTCCCGAACGATGAAATGAAAGGAAGGATCATCGGTAGGGAAGGTCGAAATATCCGCGCACTCGAAGCGGCGACCGGGATTGATCTGATTATCGACGATACCCCTGAAGCGGTTATTTTGTCGGGTTTTAATCCGGTTCGACGTGAAGTCGCCAGGTTATCCCTGATGCGGCTGATTGCGGATGGTCGAATCCATCCGGCTCGTATCGAAGATATTGTTAAAAAAGTAGGAAAAGAGGTGGATTTGACCATTAAAGAATCCGGGGAGCAGGCGGCATTCGATTTGGGAGTTCACGGCATTCATAATGAGCTGATTAAATATATCGGACGATTGAAATTTCGGACCAGTTATGCCCAGAACGTTCTGCAACATTCGGTTGAGGTGGGTGTTCTGGCCGGGATAATGGCATCTGAATTGGGTCTCAATACCAAGCTGGCAAGACGCATGGGGTTGTTGCATGATATCGGCAAGGCCATTGATCATGAAGTTGAGGGACAACATGCCGTCATCGGCGCTAAATTGGCAAAAAAATTTGGCGAGACACCAATGGTTGAGCATGCTATCGCCGCCCATCATGAAGATATTCCACCCAGCAGCGTATATGATCTGTTGATTCAGGCTGCGGACGCATTATCCGGGGCAAGGCCGGGAGCTCGTAAAGAACTCCTTGAAAATTATATAAAAAGATTGGAAGACCTTGAAAATATCGCCCATTCATTCAAAGGCGTTAAAAATGCTTATGCCATTCAAGCCGGAAGAGAGCTAAGGGTTATTGTTGAAAGTGGAACTATCTCTGATGAAGATGCAATTCTGCTTAGCCGGGATGTGGCTAAAAAAATTGAAGAGTCGTTAACGTTCCCGGGTCAAATTAAGGTTACGGTGATACGGGAGACCCGGGCCGTGGAGTATGCCAACAAATAACAGGGCTTTGCGAGAAGTCCTCTTTTGCTCAATTTCTGCGTCAGACTCAGATTTCAATCCTCGAAATACTAATGGTATGGATGGCTGCCCCGATTGATTTTCAATCGGGACGGTTAAAATCTTAGTCTTCCTTGAACTTGAACCCCGGTTAAATATTAAATGCGGATTTAACTGGGCAGGCAAAATTGAACATTTCGCAAAGGCCTCTCATTAGGGGCTATGATTTTATTTTTATTGTTGCTTATAAATGTTAATTGACTAAGATTGTTGGGTTGAAATTTTCAGACAAATTGAATCGAGGATTACCGAATGGCGAATTTACTTGAAGTTCTTCGAGAACGGGGATTTATCGAACAGACCACTCATGAGACGGAATTGAAAGCGTATCTCGAGGCCGGACAAGCGACGTGTTATATCGGCTTCGATCCAACCGCATCCAGCCTTCATGTGGGGAGCCTTGTCCCTATAATGTCACTGGCCCATATGCAAAGGCATGGGCATCGTCCTATCGCTCTTGTGGGCGGCGGGACGGGCCTTGTCGGGGACCCGAGCGGGAAGACGGAGATGCGGAAACTGCTGACACCGGAAATGGTGGATCAAAACGCTGTCGGCATCAAAAAACAACTTTCACGTTTTCTTGATTTTAATGAAAACAATGCGTTGATGTTGAACAATGCCGACTGGCTGACAAAGCTGGAATATATTCCTTTTTTAAGAGACTTTGGACGGCATTTCTCCGTGAATCGCATGATAAAGGCTGAAAGCTATAAAATCCGTCTGGAATCCGAAGAGGGCTTAAACTTTATAGAGTTTAATTATATGCTTTTGCAAGCCTATGATTTTTTGGAACTCTTTGATCATTATGCGTGCAGATTACAGATGGGGGGAAGCGATCAATGGGGAAACATCGTTGCAGGAATTGAACTGATCAGAAAAATTCGTCAAGAAACCGTTTTTGGCATCACTTTTCCTTTGATCACGACGAGCAGCGGTGCTAAGATGGGTAAAACGGCTGACGGTGCCGTATGGCTTGATCCGGATAAAACATCGCCTTATGATTATTATCAATATTGGATTAACACAGATGATCGGGATGTTGCCAGATTCATGGCTCTTTTTACATTTTTACCCATGGAAGAAATCGAAAAACTGGATCAATTGAGCGGCGAAGATTTGAACAGCGCCAAGGCGGTTCTGGCCTTTGAAGCCACACAGATTGCCCATGGCGAAGAAGAAGCCCTCAAAGCGTATTTCGCTGCGCAGCGGATGTTTGGTCCTCGAGTTGTTCCCCAAGAGATTATGCCGTCAAGTTCGATTATCCGGAATGGTTCTGCAAGTGATAGCCCATTAAAGACGTTGGGTGCTTCTACGCCGGACTCGGAAATGGAAGCTGTAGAAGCCGGGGATTCGATACCCCATTCATATATTGAAGAAGACCGTTTCAAAGACGGCATCCCGGCATTCAAGCTGTATCATCAGGTCGGTCTGGCAGGCTCGGGAAGTGCGGCAAGACGACTCATCGAACAGGGCGGCGCTTATATCAACGGCCGGCGAGTAACATCCTTTGATTATCTCTTAACTGCAAAGGATATTGTTGATTTAGAGATTATTTTGAGGGCAGGGAAAAAACGGTATCATAAACTAAAAATAGTTAAAAATAATTCTTGACAAAAACATGGATCGGTTTTAATTAATACGTTTCTTCGAGCGTAAATGGAGCCAAAAGTTTTGGTAAAAATTTTAAGGGAAGAAGAAAAAAGTATTGACAAAATAGATCGCTTTCATATAATAAAAGTTCCGGACTGTTTCTTTTCCAGTCTGGATAATACGGTCGTCATTTTTGCGACTGCCTTGATCTTTGAAAACTAAATAGTGACAGCTTGTGAGTTTAGGTCTCGTAGTTAATTCGTTGCATCTGTTTCCAATCGGATGCAATCGTATAGTTTAATTGGAGAGTTTGATCCTGGCTCAGAATGAACGCTGGCGGCGTGCTTAACACATGCAAGTCGTACGAGAACTCTTTAGCTTGCTAAAGATAGTAAAGTGGCGCACGGGTGAGT
>JARRRC010000249.1:0-4701 GCA_037381105.1 Desulfobacterales bacterium | reverse complement strand
TAATAAGGAAGTACACTTTCAATGATAAATTCGGATACGGTTTTTATGATTGTTGCCATAGTGGTTCCTCTGGTGGAACTTCTTGGCATCCTCGCAGCCGTTCACGCGGTAATGAATGCCAGAACCTCTCAGGGGGCAATTGCCTGGGGTATATCTCTAATAACTTTTCCGTGGATCGCTTTGGTGCTTTATGCCATTTTCGGGCGCAACAAATTCAAAGGTTATGTTTTACTTAGAAATTCGAAAGATAAAGCGATTCAATATGTTATCGATAAGTGTCAGGTCGAAGCCGGTGAAAAAGGGTTGATCCGAAAAAATCCTTTGATATCCGAGATCGCCCTGAGTCGTCTGGCGGACATGCCGGTTACACGTTTTAATAAAAGCCGCCTGCTTGTGAACGGCGAAAAAACCTTTCGCGCCATATTTGAAGGTATCGAATCCGCAAAAGAATATATTCTGGTACAATTTTATATCATCAAAGACGACGAACTCGGCAGGGAGCTGAAAACCAGACTGATTCAAAAAGCCAGAGAAAATGTTAAGGTTTATTTTCTCTATGACGAAATCGGCAGCTATAAACTGCCTGGATCTTATGTACAGGATATGCAGCACGAAGGCATCGTAACTTCTGCGTTTCACACAACCAAGGGAAAAGCCAACCACTTTCAGCTAAACTTCAGGAATCATCGAAAAATCGTTATCGTAGATGGTAAAGTCGCTTTTATAGGTGGTCACAACGTGGGAGATGAATGTGTATCGAAACATCCAAAATTTGGTCCCTGGAGGGATACCCATGTCATGCTGGAAGGACCGGCTGTGAAATGGGTTCAGTATTGTTTCATCCAGGATTGGTACTGGGCAACAACTCGTATTCCCGAACTGAGCTGGGAATTTCAAAAAGCAGAGAACGGAAATGAGGAGGTCCTGGTCGTTGCTTCAGGACCCGCCGATCCACTGGAAACATGCAGTCTTATGTTTGTCCATGCAATTCATACGGCAAGAGAACGTATATGGATTGCCAGTCCCTATTTTGTTCCCGACGAGAAAGTTCTTGGGGCACTGAAACTGGCGGTTTTGAGAGGCGTTGATGTGCGCATCCTTATTCCGGAAAAACCTGATCATCGAACCGTTTATTTGGCT
Source organism: Desulfobacterales bacterium (assembly GCA_037381105.1). Classification (GTDB taxonomy): domain Bacteria; phylum Desulfobacterota; class Desulfobacteria; order Desulfobacterales; family UBA11574; genus UBA11574. Next base: position 3,561 of record JARRRC010000249.1, on the reverse strand, counting down.
TCCCTTTCCTATTACGAAGATATCTTGCCCCATGGCATAAAACTATTCCGCTATACAGCCGGATTTATGCATCAGAAAGTTTTCCTGGTGGATTCAATGTGCGCTGCCGTGGGTACCGCCAATTTAGATAATCGGTCCTTTCGTTTGAATTTTGAACTCACTCTGTTGAATTATGATTTGTCTTTCATTAGAAAGATCGAATATTTGCTAGAGCATGATTTTTCCCAAAGTCGCTTGGTAGACCTGAAAGATTATACCCATCGGTCGTTTTTCTTTAAACTGTTTGTCCGTTCTGCCAGATTGCTGGCGCCCATATTGTAATGAGGACAAAAAGGCAGCGGTTTAGAAAAGGAATAAAGGCCGGAATCAGAAAGATTTGTTCGTAGGAACGCTTCGTAAGGACGCGTTGAAAACTCCATGGCAGGAATGTCAAAACATCGGAGACCGTTCGAATTTTCTAAAGAAAAGAGCCAAAACTCAAATACTGAAAACCTTATCATTTTTCTTTTTTATTTAGCAATCTTCAGAAACCGCGCATTAATTGCCACAATCACCGTGCTCAGTGACATGAGGACGGCCCCCATCGCCGGGCCGAGAAGAATTCCCCATTTATAAAGAACGCCTGCCGCCAATGGAATGGCAAAGGCATTGTAGCCCGTGGCCCAGACGAGGTTCTGAACCATCTTTTTGTATGTGGCGCGCGAGAGGTCAAGTATCGAGGCGGCATCCAGGGGATTGCTCTTTACAAGAACGATATCCGCGGCTTCCACAGCCACATCGGTGCCGGCGCCGATGGCTATCCCCACATCGGCCTGTGCCAAGGCCGGAGCGTCGTTCACGCCATCTCCTGTCATGGCGACAATCAGTCCCCTGGTCTGGACCTCCTTGACTTTTTGAGCTTTTTCCTGGGGCAGCACCTCTGCAAAGTATTCATCCAGCTCGATCTCATCGGCAACCCACCTTGCGACAAGTTTGTTGTCTCCGGTCAGCATTATGCATCGAATGCCCATCTTCTTGAGCTTTGAGATGGCCTCTTTGGATTCGGGCCTGATGATATCCGCAAGCGCAACGGCACCCTTCAGCTTCCCTTCCATTAGAATAAAAATCACAGTTTTACCCTGGGAACTGAGTTTTTCGACCCTTTCATCATTCATAGTGATATTGTTTTCTTTAAGATATCCGGGACTGACGACTTTTATTTCCTTTCCCTCTACTTTTCCTTCGGCCCCTTTGCCCGGAATGGCCTTGAAGCTTTCAACCGAAACCGTATCATTTGAAGAAGAGACAATCCCCTGGGCTATGGGATGCTCGGAACGCGATTCAACGGAAGCGGCATATCTTAAAAGTTCCTTTCCCTCGATATCTTTTGAGAAGGTGATGATATCGGTGACTCCGAATTTTCCCTGGGTCAGGGTGCCTGTCTTGTCGAAGATGATTGCCTGGATATTTCTAGCTCGTTCAAAGGCTGAACGGTTTCTTATCAAAAGACCGCTTCCTGCGGAAAGGGCGGTGGAAACGGCCACAACAAGAGGTACGGCAAGTCCTAAAGCGTGAGGACATGTGATAACCATGACGGTGACCATGCGCTCAAGGGAAAAGGCAAAATCCTTGTGCATGATGGCCAGCCAGACAAATATCGTTATGGCACCTCCGCCAAGGGCGATGATCGTCAGCCAGAGGGCCGCCCTGTTCGCAAGATCCTGGGTCCTGGATTTGCTCTCCTGGGCTTGTCGGACAAGTTCTATAACCTGGGAGAGAAAGGAATCCTTGCCGGTCTTTTTGACCTCTACGGTAATGGAACCTTCACCATTGATAGAGCCCCCTGTGACTTTGTTTCCTATACTTTTTTCAATGGGTTTGGACTCCCCGGTCAGCATGGCTTCGTTGACGGACGTCTCCCCCTCTATAACCTCACCGTCTACCGGAACTTTTTCTCCTGGTTTTATGAGAACCCTGTCATCTGTCCCAAGCTCATCTAAAGATACTTCCCGGGTGCTGCCGTCTGGCATAACCTTGTGGGCGTTGGAAGGCATGAGATTTGCGAGTTCCTCCAGTGCGCGGGATGCGCCCATGATGGATTTCATTTCCAGCCAGTGGCCCAGCAGCATGATGTCAATCAGGGTGGCGAGTTCCCAGAAGAATATTTTTCCCTTCAAGCCGAATACGACAATACTGCTGTAACCATAGGCTGTTGCGATCGCTATCGCGATCAATGTCATCATGGCAGGCTGCTTCTTCGCCAGTTCATTAAAAAGGCCTCTTAAAAAAGGCCAGCCGCCGTAAAAGAAAACAATCGAAGAAAGACCCCACAGCACATAGACGTCACCGGGAAACACAAGCGCCTGCTTGAAGCCCAGAAAGGCTTGAATCAAAGGTGACAATGCCAGGATAGGAATCGAAACTCCCAAAGAAATCCAAAACCGCCTTCTAAAATCAGCCACCATGTGGGCATGATGATTACCGCCATGGCGACCGCCGTGATCCTTATGTGTTTTGTGCTTCTCTTGTTTCGCTCCTTGATGACCGTCGTGCATTTTGTGCCCACCATGGTGTGAAGGGCCGCTAGACGAATCATGACTTGCATGTTTCACGGTTTGCCCTTTTTCTGCCATATTTTCATTCACCTTTCAGACATCGAGTTTTCCGGTAAAATCCTTTTTAAAACGCAAGATGCCGGATATATAATTTTTAGCATATATTATTCCGCTGTTCAGAGATAAACAGAATAACAATTTGTAATTTCAATGACTTTAAATCAATATGCGGACCGCATCCAGCCAGTATATTTGTTTACAAGCAATTTATCCACCAGGGAACCATTTTGGGTTTCAATATCGAACTGATAGTTGTTGCCCTTTTCCTCGATTTTACCCAGTTTCAGGTTGGGATTTCGCAAGGAACCCAAGTAATTTTCAACTTCCTGTTTGGCCTGGCCTTGATCCAGGGGCTCCCCGTGTTGCTGATACTGGCGTCCGTATTGCGGACCATACTGCTGGCCGTATCCACTCCTTTTCTGATATTTGTATTAAATTTAAATTCCCCGCAACTTGCTGCGGGGATAGGAATTTTAGTCTTTCGCCAACTCAGCGCCATAGCCGCGTTTCATAAAATCGTTACACGATTTTATCTTCCAACAAATTTGACACATTTTTCACTTTTCCACAAAGTCATTCAGAAATTTTTCTATCCATCGTTTACAGCAAAAGAAATTGTCTTTTCCTTTATTTTCGAATGCCTTGCCATATGGTTTATTTGGTTTCCCTTTCATGCCTTTCGATTTACTATATGCTATTTTTCTAATTTCCACTTAAATATTCTTTCAGGAACTTCTGCGATATTTTTTTATGTTAAGGGTAATTGATTTTGCGTTTTTAGCGATCGCCGGAAATTACAGAACTCCGCTTTTTTCAACGGGGACTTCTCTCACCAGAACATTCAGGCCCCAAAATCCATGAATCAAGAGTGATCATCAACCGCAATTTTTCTTTATACTGGGGGCAGAGTTTACTACCCCCAGTATAAAAGGTTAGTAGTTCCAGCATGCGCCGGGGCCATAACCCA
>JARRRC010000248.1:1657-6734 GCA_037381105.1 Desulfobacterales bacterium | reverse complement strand
GTTGGACTGAAACGTCCAATCCTCGAAATATTCCCGATATGGATGCTTGTCCCGATTGTTTTTAATCGGGGCGGTTGGCCTTTTCAGTTTGCCTTGACCTTGAGCCCGATTGAAGGTTTTGAAACCACTTCTAAGTGGGCTTGATTGATCTCTGAAAATCGATATATTTTCTTTTCAGCGGCCGAATCGGGAGATCAGCCGGGTGATTCCCTCTCTAAAAATTGTAACCGGCGTCAGCAGACTGACGACCAGAAATCCGTCTCTTTGAAATTCATAGAAATATCCGGGATGTACCAGCGTATTGTCTCGATCCAGCAATAGCAAAACGCGGTCTTCGTCGGAGATCTTATCGGATATCTCGATAACGGCATACCAGCCGCCTTCCCGGATCAACAAGCGGATGTTGGGTGTTTTGGCGAGCTCATCTTCCAGGAAACAATGGTTTGAAGCGATTCGGGAAAACATTTGACGTTGAATCTCGTAACGCTGGTGAAGCAGCCTTTTGACGGCGTGCTGAACCGGGGTTGCGACAGAGAGATAAAAATCCAGCATCATTTCAAGACGCAAAAGGGCTGCTTCGGATAGATCAGGATATCCGTTAACCACAATCCATCCCAGTTTCACCTGGGGCAATCCCACCATTTTGGATAAACCGTTCAACACGAAAGTAAGCGCAGTCGAGTGATTTACGGCTGTCCGAACCCGGCCCGGATGTTCTGCTGCATTGAAGTCGGAAAACACCTCATCCACAATCAAGGAAAGATCGTACTCCCGGCAAACGGAGTCCAGCGCTTTGAATTCCTGTTGATTCACGTAAGCGCCGGTTGGATTGTTGGGATTGACCAGAACAATCGCCTTGGTTTTTGAATTGATCAGCGCCAGCAGAACATCCATGTCGATGGACCATCCTTTTTTGTCGTCATATCTGAGCGGATACGAGAAAGTGTGCAACCCTTCAAAACAGGCCAAATAGGAGAGCAAGGGATATCCGGGTCTTGGAATAAGGATTTCATCTCCCGGATTTCCCAAAAGCTTGAACAGGACCGAATACGCTTCACTGGTGGAAGCAGTTAAAAAGATGGAATCCAAATTAACACCCTCACCCTGATCCCGGTAATATTTCGCAATTTCCTCGCGGGCCTGCACTAAACCGTGCGGTTCGGGTTCATATACCATGGATTGGGGCTGTGATAGAGCTGCAAGAATCTCATCGGAATTATAATCGAATCCGGCCCGGGTCGGATTCGATTCCGTCAAATCAAAAATGGTTTCTTCTCTGGCTTTTTTGTTTTTAAGCAGCACACTCAATGCGTTGGGGCCGAGATCCCAACTGGAACGGTCTGAAAACATGATTTTTCCCTGTGCGATGTGAAACCCGACAAAACCAGATTAGATCGTTTATTGATTTTTTAATATAGATGGTTTTGTAAAACGTATAAAAAGTGATGTTTTTGTTGATTTTCTGCAACTTATCAAAATAATTTTCTTTCGTCAAAATGAGAAATGCCCGGCAAAGTATTTTCCTTTATGCGATTGCGGAATTGGAAATTGACAGCGTGCCTGATTTTCGGTATCTCATAAATTTGTTCGCATTCCGGACTTATCATGGTGGATTCTCGGCCTGTGATTTTTTGCCGTTTGGTTTTCAACCGGTTTAGCGGTCGCAGCTGAAAACAAAAACCAATGGCGGAAAAAGAACAAATGACGATAAATTTCAAAAGCAGGAAAAATATTGTTGCCGGGGTCATTTCCGACACCCATGGCCTTCTTCTGTCGGCGGCGATAAAAGCCCTGAAAGGCGTTGACCTCATCATTCATGCCGGAGATATCGGTACCACCGAAGTACTGGAAGAACTGCAAGCCATCGCTCCGGTGGTGGCGGTCCGCGGAAATATGGATATGGCGGATGGTTTAAGTGATCTTCCCGAAACCGAGGCCCTCGAACTCGGCGATGTTTTGGTTTATGTCATTCATAATATTCACAGACTCGATATCGCTCCTTCGAAGTCCGGCTTTAATGCTGTAATCTTCGGCCACCTGCATGTTCCGTCTGTCTCGGAACAAGACGGCGTGCTTTTTTTAAATCCCGGCAGCGCCGGGCAGCCTCGTCGTAATTATCCGGCCTCTTTAGCCTTGCTCCATATCCGGGGAGATTCCATAAAAACGCAGATCGTCAATATCGGTGAAGTATCGTAATCATCGCAGCGTGATGCAGAGGGAGATTAAATGAAAACGAAACACAAGATTGTTTTTGAAAATGCTGCTAATATGAAAGTCGTTTCGTCTGAGAGCGTTGATCTCATGATCACCTCCCCGCCTTATCCGATGATTGAAATGTGGGATGAGATGTTCGCCAATCAAAGCGCATCTGTTAAGAAAGCTTTGGAAAAAGGAGACGGAACAGGTGCTTTTGAGCTGATGCATCAGGCTTTGGACTCTGTATGGGAAGAGGTTTACCGTGTGTTAAAATCAGGGGGATTTGCATGCATCAACATTGGTGATGCGACTCGGACCATTAACAGTAGTTTCACACTTTATCCCAACCACATGAGAATTTTGCAAGCGGCCTTGAAACTGGGGTTTTCGGTGCTTCCTTGCATCCTGTGGCGTAAACAGATCAATGCGCCCAACAAGTTCTTGGGATCAGGCATGCTGCCGGCAGGCGCTTATGTGACGTTGGAGCATGAGTATATTTTGATCCTAAGAAAAGGCCCGAAGCGGGAGTTCGGGAAAGAAGAAGATAAAAAGACAAGGCGTGAAAGTGCTGTCTTCTGGGAAGAACGCAATCGCTGGTTTTCGGATGTGTGGTTTGACGTCAAGGGAACCCCGCAAGCTCTCAAAGACAAAGCTACCCGATTAAGAAGTGCCGCCTTTCCCTTTGAGATCGTATATCGCCTGATCAACATGTATTCGGTCAAAGGCGATACGGTCCTTGATCCTTTCTTGGGAACAGGAACAACAACTTCCGCGGCAATTGCTTCGGGAAGAAACAGCATCGGCTATGAAATAGACCGCGCTTTGAAAAATGTCATTGATCATCATATTAAGGACTTCGTCGTTGATTCATCCAGGCAAGTCATTCGGAAAAGACTTGTCAACCATATGGAATTTGTCATTCAAAGGCTAAAGACAAAAGGAAAATTCAAACATGACAATAAGCATTATGGTTTCCCTGTAATGACCGCGCAGGAAAATAAATTATTATTAAACGATCCTTTAAATATCATGGAACTTGAGAAGGATTGTTTTGAAGTAAGGTACTCGGATAAGCCACAGCCGGAATTTTGCAGAAATTGGTATGACGAACTTCAGGAACACAACCTTGATGCCGCCGGCAAAAACTTAAACCATTCTATTGGAGTCAAAAATTCAGACCAGATGCCGCTTTTTTAAAAACCGATTTAAAAAAAGATCATCCATCTTGTTGGGTCGAAGCTGAAAGCGAAGACCAATCCGTTGATATTCAAGGGTTTAGAAAAAACTCCCCGAGGGCTCAATTAAATTTGTTAAAGATACTGCCAAAAATCAGGTATCAATTGATCGAATTTTACACCGATTCCTATAGAATCGACTCGTATAATTTTACCGCCGGCCGTGATGTCTTTTTCTGTTTTGGGTGGTGATAAAATCATATTTATTTTTTGGTCGGTATCAAAACTAAAATCGGTTTGAATAAAGGCTCCGGATTTGCTGATATTTTGAGTAAAGCATAAAAATGTAAAACCGTTTTTTGAAAGTTCGACGGGAATTTTAATCGGTTTCCGAGGATACCCCCTTAACTCCAAATGCTTGGAGCGTCCGATCAGCTTGGATATTTTTAAGTTGTACCAATTTGAAAGCCTTTCCAAAAGTTCACATCTTTTTACTTCAGACATACCTATAATCAATGATGACAGGTCTTTTCCATTTCCTGCATCGGATAATTTAGCCGCTAATGCCACCTGAAGTTTTTGTCTTTCGGTTTCTGACATGAAAGAAATTATATGGAATAAAAGGGAGTTGATTTCGTGTATACTAAATTTATCATCTTTAATTGCCATAGAAAAAATCCCTATTTTTCGCCATTCTTTTCCGAGGCTTCATCTAAAAGCCGCCGTTCGGCTTCGAAACGGACAGGAACCCGGTTATCGCGGCAATAATTGATTATCCCTGTGATTTCGGTCATCTAATAAGCGGCAAGTCGGCCAGATATAAGAGCGAAGAACCACGGGTTATTTATAAATCTCAAATTATTCATTTAGAGTCAATTTAGATTTTATGGAATATCATTTCTAATTTATTTTGCAGGCATCATGAATTACAGCCGGGATCAACGATCTGCTTGACGAGATTAATTAGATGACGGATTATCAAAAAAAGTTTTTATGATGATTTCCTCATTCCGTTCGCTATGGGGAATATTTTTTCTAAAGATGAGATTGACCGCATTAGAGATGAAATTCAAAAACCCGAAGGAATGAAAAATTAACATGCTTGGCCTTCATGGATGGCGCATTTCATGGAGGCCATACAAAGGTCGACAGAACGATCTTTTACGCATTATAATAAAACGCGATCAGGATGGCATAAATAATTGAGATGCCTAAAACCAAAAATTTTACTATCATGTCATTTCTCCTGTTAACGATATCGGCAATTGTATTTAAAACTTAACCGGACAGGATAGAGGGAATTTATTATAAGCCATGAGAAAACATAGGTTCTATTATCATGTCACCGATGTGAATAACGTCTCACAAATCCAAAAAGACGGGCTTAAAGCAAATGAAGAAGGGCTTATCTTTGTTTTTACTGACATGATCGTTTCAAGTTTAGTAGCACAAGAACAGTTTGGGCTGGCAGATCAGTATGCCGTGTTCAAGATATACTCAGAGGGTATTACAGGCAGGGTTATTAAGGACCGGGTGGCCGAATTTTCAGCACCTTACCAACGGGTAATCATTCAGGAAAAGATTTCAAAAGAATATATTTACCTTCTCGGAACATTTAAAATCGATCCTCACCGATCAGAATGGGATCTTTTATTACTGAAACGTCTTAAAGGCTATACCACAAAAGAGGCCAAAAAAGTTTTTGA
>JARRRC010000248.1:1160-1622 GCA_037381105.1 Desulfobacterales bacterium | reverse complement strand
CAAATTTGTACCCAAACGTTTTTGGCCGGATAAATAGGCTGCAAAATATCTTATAACCTATTGATTTTCTTGGTCGGGGCGAGAGGATTTGAACCTCCGACCCCTTGAACCCCATTCAAGTGCGCTTCCAGACTGCGCCACGCCCCGACAATAAAAAATGAGTAACACTTCCCATATACGATGTCAAGATATGACCTGAATGTTGGTGCAAATTTCAGATGCGATCGGTTGATTTTAAATCTTCTGATAAATCATTTTAGGGCGATTGATAAAATTGCAATGCGATTTTACGAATAGAATTAAAATATTGTTGACGATTCCATAAAAAGAACGTTTTATTCAATGGATAATAAACGCGCAAAACATCGATTTAACCCTTGTTAATCGCTAAAAAATTGTTTATCTGACTTTTTATGACACCACCGAATTTAAAAATCCGTACATCAATGCAACACCGGGAAA
>JARRRC010000248.1:0-1155 GCA_037381105.1 Desulfobacterales bacterium | reverse complement strand
CAGACCCCGGCGTCTGAAACCGGGTGACACGATCGGTATCGTTGCGCCGGCCAGCCCGTTTGATCCGGAAAAATTCAAGAAGGGAAAGACGATTCTGGAATCCATGGGGTTTCAAACATTTTATGATGAAAGTATTTTTCAAACAAATGGATTTTTGACCGGAACCGACATTCAGCGGGCGGATCAGGTGAACCGTCTGTTTGCCGACCCATCCGTTCAGGGGATTGTTTGCGCCCGGGGTGGATATGGCAGTATGCGTATTCTGCCGCTTCTCGATTTAAAAACCATACAAACGCATCCGAAACTTTTTTTAGGATTCAGTGACATTTCGGCGTTGCTGGCCATGTTATACGACCGGTTCGGCCTGGTTACCCTGCATGGGCCCATGGTGACCACCCTGGCAAATGCCACAGAAAAAACCATTATGGCCATGAAAACAGCCTTGACATCCGATGTCCCGCTTGAAGTGATCCCCGAAGACGGCATGGCGATAAAACCCGGTATGTGTTCAGGGACTTTGACAGGGGGAAACTTGACCACGTTGTGCCATCTTGTTGGAACGCCCTATACTCCGAATTTTAAGGGAAAGATTCTGCTGCTTGAAGATGTGGGAGAAATGCCGTACCGGATCGACAGAATGTTGACACAGATGAAATTGAGCGGATGCTTTAATGGCATTGCCGGGCTGGCTCTCGGTGCTTTTGCGGAATGCGGCGGCTGGAATGAGATTGCTGAAATATTTGACAATGTTTTTGGGGGGTTGGATATTCCGATCTTGGCCGGCTTCGACATCGGCCATGGTGAGCATAATCTGACCATTCCCATGGGAGTGGATGCAACCTTGGATACCGAGAAAAAACGATTGCTCTTTCATGAATCCGCCACCGTGTCGTAAGTGCTGAAACCAGAATTAGCTCGCTTTAAACTTTATATAAATGGGTCAGAGTGTTTTTGTAAAAAATCGCTGCATGGATAATCTTTTTTTAAACCGCATGATCACGCCAGAGGCGGATAAAACTCCCGGCAAGGTTTCGTAAAGAAAGAACAGGAACATCATGCTGTGCGATGGGACCATGGATCACGTTAACCGTTTGATGAAAGATGCCGTTGCAGACAATGTGTTTCCCGGCGGGGTTCTTTTGGTCTCCGTGGAAG
>JARRRC010000247.1:0-4373 GCA_037381105.1 Desulfobacterales bacterium | reverse complement strand
GTTCGTAATGATGGTTTCCTTAATGGATTTGATCGTATCGATAAATTCGGGCAATTTTTCAAGATAATCAATCATAATGGCTTCCTGAACGTGAGAACGACCGCAGACATGTTATTATGCCGAATAATTCGGATACCGTCAAGAAAATACCACAACATTAAAATAGGTCAATATGTCTTTGAATTTCTATGGATCACTTTGGGTAATAGATCTTGAAAGGTTTTTTGATTGACGCTATGTTTATATAATGATTCTAACGGATGTGACGGCCAAGGAAAGTATGTTTTCGACCTGTGATTTTATGGACATTTCCGATCGACGATTGCTTCGCTATGGTGTCTGGCGCATTCCAAAAGAAAAGCGGAAAGGATCGATCCTTTTGCTCAGCGGCAGAACAGAATTTATGGAAAAATATTCGGAAACCATCGGTGAACTGAACAAGAAGAATTTTGACGTCTACAGTTTCGACTGGTGCGGTCAGGGGCTTTCAAGCCGGATGCTGGCAAACAGGCATAAAGGTTTTATCGAGGATTATAATGTTTATTTAAATGACATGCATCTGTTCGTCGGCAACATCGTAACAACTGAATCTGCTCGTCCGTTGATCATTGTCGCTCACTCCATGGGGGCCCACATTGCGCTCCGTTTTATGCACGACTGCCCGGGAACGGTGGATATGGCGGTTCTGACGTCGCCGATGATCGATATTTTTAAATCTGATCTGTCCAAATGGTTTGTCAAACTTATTACCTGTATTGCCGTCAAAGCCGGTTTCAGTCATTCCTACACCCTAGGCTCCGGCGATTATACGGATGAAAAATTTGAAGGAAACAATCTGACTTCGGATCCTGTGCGATTTTTGGATGCAGTAAAAGCCATCGAAATAAATCCTGATCTTGCATTGGGAGGTGTTACATATGGATGGTTGGCCGCCACATTAAAATCAATCGATATTCTCACCCAGCCGGGATTTGCAGCAATGATTACAACACCGATTCTAATGATAAGTGCCGGAGAGGATAAAATTGTATCCATCAAAGCCCAGAAGAAGATCTGCGCGGCCCTGCCAAACTGCAGATTCGTTGAAATTCCGGGAGCCCGGCACGAGATTTTTAAAGAAACGGATGCTGTCCGGTCGATGGTCTGGCGTGAATTTAAAAGGTTTACCCATGAGAAACAAACAACATCATAAACGCCCGTTAAAAAGTACTAAAATTGTTGCCACAGTCGGTCCGGCCAGCGAAAAAGAAAAAACGCTGCAACAGATGATCCTGGCCGGATTGGATACGGTTCGGTTTAATTTTTCCCACAGCTCCCATGAATATCTCATACCGCTGGTCAAACGGATTCGGGAATTAGCAGATCGCATGGGTTGCCCCGTTGCCATTATCGGCGACCTGCAAGGACCGAGAATTCGTGTCGGAGATATTGCAAAAGGCAAAGTGAAATTGACAACCGGTCAAGATATTTGCCTGACCCCTAATCAAATAACCGGAAGCAAGGATGTGGTTTCGGTCAGTCATCTCCACATGGCCGATGACGTCCGCATCGGCAGCCTGATCCTGATTGATGACGGCGACATTGAACTTGAGGTAGTAAACATTGATACCAATGGAGATGTTCGCTGCCGCATAATCAGGGGCGGAGTGCTCTCGGCCCGGCGGGGCATCAATCTCCCGGGATTGAAGGTCAATCTCCCGTCGATCACGCCGAAAGATTATGCGGATATCGATTTTGCGGTCGCACAAGATATCGATTTTCTGGCGCTGTCTTTTGTACAATCCGTCGACGATGTTCGAATTTTAAAAGATTATCTGAAACACAACGGATCAGACATTTCGGTTATCGCCAAGATTGAAAGACAAAACGCTTTGGATGATATCGAGGCTATTGCTTCCGAAGCCTGGGGTGTTATGGTGGCCCGGGGCGATCTGGCTCTGGAAATGAGTTTGCAGGAAGTCCCCATTGCACAAAAACGTATTATTGATGTTTGCCGCCGGGCGGCGACTCCGGTGATAACAGCTACTCAAATGCTCGAATCAATGATCGAACGATCCAAGCCGACCCGGGCAGAGGTCACCGATGTGGCCAATGCTATCTTAGACGGCTCGGATGCATTGATGCTTTCCGCTGAAACGGCCGTCGGTCGATATCCTGTTGAAACCGTGACAATAATGTCGGAGATTGCCGCTTCCGTTGAAAATGCTTGGTTTGAAAAGAAGCTGTCCGGGCCCATGTCGTTTGACCCGCCTGATGATATTGAGACGACGGTGGCATATGCCGGCAATTTGGTGGCCGAATCTTTAGAGGCAAAAGCAATTGTAGCCTACACATCATCCGGTTTGACGTCTTGCCGCGTGTCCTGTCAACGACCGCATCGCCCCGTGCTGTCATTATCTGTAACGCCGCAGGTTCAACGACGGCTTGCATTAGCCTGGGGTGTGGAAAGTGCTTTAATTGAACCCATAAAAGCAACAGACAATATGGTTGATATTGCCGTGAGAAAGGTGCAACAATTCGGTTTTGCCCGAACCGGAGATATTGTTGTGATTATTGCCGGCACACCGCCTTACGGACAAAGCGGTCGCACCAATACCCTCAAGGTGGAGAGAATTCCTTAATAAGGGGAAGCATTGCCGATGGCAAAAGTAACTTATCGTTTTTATGAAGAATTGAATGACTATCTGCCGCAGCACATCAAAAAGGTTGATGTTGAAGCAAAGTTTATTGGAAAAAGAGCAATAAAAGAAACCATCGAAGATTTTGGGGTTCCGCCGGCACAGGTCGATTTGGTATTGGTCAACGGGGAACCGGTGGATTTTGGGTATATCTTAAAGGACGGCGATCGTGTGAGCGTATACCCTGTCTTCGAACGGTTGAATATTCGACATGTGTCATTGCTCAGAAGATTCCCCCTCCGACAGATTCGATTTATAGCGGATGTTGATAAAAAAGACATCGTCCAACCGATGCGGGTGCTGGGATTTGATATGATTTTCAGTTCATCTTATGATACACTGCATCTCATTGACATATCCAAAAAACAAAAACGGATCATCCTCACAACGCGAAAAGAATTACTCAAATCAAAATTCGTTACCCATGCCGTGAAGATTGGTTCCGGAACAATCATGGAGCAGATTAAGAAAGTGATTGATGATTTGGATATCAAAGATCGAATCAAACCCTTTTCAAGATGTGTTCGATGCAATAACCCGCTTGAAAATCGGCAAACAATAAAGATTTTGGACAACATTTCACCTGAGACGAAACACATTTTAGAAAAATATCTTTTGTGCAAGTCATGTCGTAAAAAAGACCGGCAGAAAAGCACATGTCAACGTGAAGTTGACATCATTCGTTTGTAAGATTAAACAATGATCGTGGAATCTTTAGAACTTGTGATCTTGAAATAAATGAGGAGGTGAAGCATGCGTATCATAGTGATTGGCCAGGCGGCGTTCGGTGCAAAAGTTTTGGAAAGATTGATGGATCGAAATGAAAATATCGTGGCGGTTTATACCCCGCCGGACCGACCCGGGGGACGGCCCGATCCTCTCAAAGACATGGCCATAAGTAAGAACGTCGATGTTTTTCAGCCCCAAACCTATAAAAATGACGGAGTTTTTGCCGAATACAAGAACCTGAACCCCGATCTTGTCGTTATGGCGTTTGTTACGACGATTATTCCGGCAAAGTTTTTCGATGTTCCCTCCCACGGAACCATTTGTTATCATCCGTCTCTCTTGCCCCGCCATCGGGGCGCCAGCGGCATTAACTGGGCTGTTATTATGGGGGACAGCAAAACCGGATTGAGCATTTTCTGGCCGGATGAGGGCATTGATACCGGCCCCATCCTTCTTCAAAAAGAGATTGCCATCGGACCGGATGACACCACCGGTTCGCTCTATTTCAACCATCTTTTCCCCATGGGGGTTGACGCTGTTTTAGAATCCATTGATCTTATCAAGGCAGGCAATGCCCCCAAAATCATTCAGGACGAAGCCGGTGCCACCTATGAACCGCCTTGTGATGACCGTGTGGCGGGCATCGATTGGAAAAAGCCGGCACATGACCTTTACAATCTGGTCCGAGGATGCGACCCTCAACCCGGTGCTTTTGCGTTATTGAAAGGAGAAAAAATTCGTTTTTACGGAGCGAAACGAATCGAAGAAGCTTCGGAAAAAGCTCCGGGAACCATATTGAATATTGATGATAAAGGAATTCACGTGGCAATGTCTGGGGGGCGACTGATTGTTGGGAAAGTCAGAGCTGCGAAAGGCGGAAAAGTGGCGGCGGCTGAATTCGCTGCTGAAAGAGGATTAAAAGCCGGAGTAGCGTTTGATACATAGTATCTGTATTTAACTTCAACC
>JARRRC010000246.1:0-4377 GCA_037381105.1 Desulfobacterales bacterium | reverse complement strand
AAAATATGCGATCCTTTTGTATTAGACTCGCGATTCAACTTTTGTGAACACAAACAAACCGGGATTCCCGCAGTGCGGAGTAACACTGAAATTGCGTAGAAGTATATTTTCGACGGCATGTAATTTTTTTGGAGAAAAGAAGAGGTGAAGTTTTTGTCAATAAATGGTGGGTTGTCCGGGCAGTTTAGCGTCTTGCCCAGGACCCAATACAGCAGCCGCTGCTGCAATGCGCGACTCTGGGTATCATAAAACGTGTCATAATGGTGCCCTCCTGTTGAGTTTTTCCGTGATGACGCAAATCATAGCCCAATATTTTTTATTTTTCCACAGGCTGACGGAGAAATCGAATAATACGGATCCGTACTTGTCGGTGAAACGGTTTCTTCTGCAATCGATTCTTGAATGTGTTTGTACCGGCAATGTAAACACGTCCAATATTCCCAATGTCTTTTGCTGGCGTGGTCCAAACAGTTCCCATAGTAGGGACAAAAGACATTTTTATAGCCTTTGGTCTGTACAGGCTTTCTATATGTTCTCATGAGCGAACTCCTTATTAAACGGCCAACATATTAAAGGTATTACATAATATAAGCCATAAATAATACCACAATGTGGTTATGTCAACTTATTTTTGCAGACCGTGTTATTTTTTTCACAACTCAACTTTCACGCATCGAAGTTTCAGTTACGCCAATAATGTTGCGCAATCCGCCAGGCAAAATACTTTAGACCAATATCCGAATGTCGAAGTTTGAATTCAATAAATAAACAGGCAGAATCCGCAAAGATTCTGCCTGCTTTAATATTTTATTTTTCACAAAATAATTGCCAGGTGGTTTTGCCCTATGATCATCTAGTGAATCGGGACCTCAACCGCATTTTCCATTGGATCTTTGAAGGGCACGGTAACTTTTAGCAATCCATTCTCATATGTGGCTTCAGCGTCTTTTGCATTCACCGGGCAGCAAAAAGCCCCGGCGGTAACATAATCGAATTCTTCTCTCGTTGCACGAAGGTTAAAACTGTCATCAAGCAATTTTAAACGGATATCTTCCTTTTTCACTCCCGGAATTGTGATTTCAAGATTTAGATGATCGTTTTCTTCGTTGACATAAGAGCATACATCAGCAGCAATTCTTCGTCTTTCATCTGCCATACTGATCACCTCCTCAATAAGATTAAACCTAAACCATGAAAAACCATTTGGTGTTAATCGGATCACTTTGGATAGGAAATGCAGCACCTATCATGTCTAATACAATAATAACAAAAAAGAGAAATACAAGGAAAAGATCAGTTCAACGTCTCAAAATTTTTTGCAATTCAGCGATGCAACCCTTAAACGTCATACGTTTTGTAAATAACGATTCGGTTTTGTTTGCGCTCATTTGGGGTCACAGTTTTTCCCCATGTTCTTTAAGATACTCTGACACACCTTCGGACGTCGGTTTCATGCCTTTTTCTCCCTTTTGCCATCCGGCAGGACAGACCTCTCCGTATTCCTCCACAAATTGCAGCGCATCAATAACCCGAAGCATTTCATCCATATTGCGCCCCAACGGCAGATTATTCACGACCTGATGCTGAACGATTCCTTGCCGATCAATAAGGAAAGAAGCACGCATTGCCACGCCGGCATCAGGATGCTCGATACCGTAGGCTTTAGTGATTTCACGTTTAACATCTGCAACCATAGGGAAATGAACCCTGCCGATGCCGCCTTTTTCAACAGAAGCTTCGCGCCAAGCAAAATGGGTAAACTGGGAGTCGATGGAAACACCGACCAACTCAACGGATCGTTCTTTGAATTTATCAATTCTATGGTTAAAAGCGATAATTTCCGTGGGACAGACAAACGTAAAATCCAAAGGCCAGAAAAACAGAACAATGTATTTTCCCCGCAAGTCGGACAACCTGTATTTTTCTTCAATAATGCCGTTCGGCATGACCGCCGGAGCAATGAAGTCCGGAGCTTCTTTTGCAACAAGTACACTCATGATATCCTCCTTTTTAGAGTTCTTCCATATCGAATTCTTTGAAGTCAAACCAATATCCGGTATGTGTGATGTAGTCCAGTTCGGCTTGCACCGCAGCAATATGGTTCTCCTCTATCTCCAGAAAACGGGCAAACATTTGTCGGCCTTCGTGGGCCATTTTGTTCACCATTTTTTTGTAAAAAGCACTGGTTTCAACTTCCGCCTGAAGTGCTCTGCCGAGAATGACTTTAATACTGGTAAGATCATCGGCTGACATGCGCACCTTTATTTTTTCAGTTTCTTTTTGAATCATCTCCTTTGAGGGAACAGCAGAATCGAGTTTTTCGACAGAAAGTTTTCCGGTTTTTTGCCAGAATTCGAGCCTTTCCTTCAAATAATCGAGATGATATTGCTCGTCATCTCCCATCATTTTGAAAAAACGCCGGCCTTCGGGTTCAAAAACGCTTTGGGCGGCATCCCGATAGATATCTCGAATTTTCGTTTCATAACCGATGGCCGTTTGTATTGCTTTTTCCATTTCCATGGTTGCGCTCCTCTTTTTAGAATCCGTTGGGGAATAATTTTGCTGAAAATTGAGGGTGCGACGCTTGTGTTAATGATTCGATGAACAGGCAATAATTTGATATTTAATCAATTTTCATGCCATATTTTCGAAAGATGTGGAAGTGGTAATATATTTATTAAATATCAATAAGTTAAAATCTTCATCAAATGAAAATACCTGTCAGACAAGGCTGATGAACACTTTTTTGAGACAGTATGTCTCATTATATGTATCGAAAGTGATGAATTTAAGTTATGTAAAACAAGAAGATCAGACCGCGTTTTTCACAATCAGGTTCTGCGCGGTCATTTCCTCGGGTATGTCCAGACCGAGCAGGAACAATATCGTCGGAGCGATATCCGACAGTTTGCCGCGGCTGATAAGTTGCCGGTTCCGGGAATCGCTGGCGACGTAAATGATTTCAACAGGATTCAGCGTATGGCTGGTTTTGGTCATAGCCGTCTGATGGTCGATCATTTCTTCAGAATTCCCGTGATCCGATGTAATGAGAATATGGGCATCCATTTCAAGCAGGTGATCGACAAGCCTGCCGATACAATCATCCACAACTTCAATGGCTTTTTTGGCGGCATCGAAGTTTCCGGTGTGGCCGACCATATCCCCGTTGGCAAAATTCACGGCAATAAAATGATAGGGGTTGTTCCGCAACCTTTTAAGCAGTTCATCGGTTACATTGTAAGCCTCCATTTCCGGGTGGCTGCCAAATGTGGCCGGATCGAATCGACTGGGTACGTCAATCTGATCCTCTTTGTTGTATGGTGTAGTGGCCTTGCCGTTGAAAAAGCTCGTAACATGACGAAACTTTTGCGTTTCAGCAATCCGCAGCTGGCGCAGCCCAGCACGAGAAATCACTTCGCCGAGGAGATGTTTCATACCTCCTCCTGCATCAATTGCCTCCACCATGTAGTTCGTAAATTCATCCCAGTACCGTGTCAGGCCCACAAATGTTATATTTCGCTTTGCTTTGAGCTCCCCGGGATATTTTGGATCATCAAAGGCCATGGAAAGCTGAATGGCGCGATCCTGCCGGTAGTTGGTGTGCAAAATAGAATCGTTATCCCTGACACCCTCATAATCGCCGATGACATATGGGGGAATATACTCATCGAACATCTCCACGCCATCCGGAGTTTTGTCTTTTGCATAGGATTCATTGACCGCGGTTTCGGCATCTTCGGCTCGACGCCCTTCACACAGGACGATGCAATGATAGGCCGTATCGGTCAATTTCCAATTCCTGGAGCGGTCCATTGCGTAATACCGGCCCATTACGGTACCGATGGTGCATTTTCCGACTTCATCCATCACGTGGCCGAGCTTTGCCAGGTATTCCAAACAACTTCGAGGCGGTGTATCGCGTCCGTCTAAAAATGGATGGATAATGATGGGGCCATCGGGATATTCCATCCTTGCGCGACGCATGATCTTAAAAAGATGCTCCTGGTGGGCATGCACCCCTTCGTCTTGAAGAAGGCCCAACAAATGAAGACGGCTCCGGTGCTCTTTCCAGTTGCTTACCAGCGATTTCCATTTTTTGTGTTCAAAAATCTTTCCCGTGCTCAATCCATCGTCAATGCGCTTGAGTTCTTGAACGACGATTCGGCCGGCGCCCATGTTAAGGTGTCCGACTTCGGACGATCCCTGATATCCAGCCGGAAGTCCCACAGGCTCTCCGGCGCAGTCCAAAAGGGTCCATGGATAAATGGCTTTGTACCGGTCGATATTGGGTGTATTGGCAGCAAGCACGGCATTGCCTTCCACGATTTCGCTGTATCCCCAGCCGTCACGAATGATTAAAGCTACGGGTCGCATGGC
>JARRRC010000245.1:815-5198 GCA_037381105.1 Desulfobacterales bacterium | reverse complement strand
TATCGGCAGACACATAGGAATCTATTCTGTCCCGCACCTTATAGAATTGATCGATAAAGGCATTCGATTTTGCCGTTAATACAAAATGATAGGCGTTTATACCATCGATAGTTTCCATAGGAAGTACTTCAAGAACACTTTCTCCGGCCGGTATAATCGTCCATCTGAGCCGAAAGGTCAATTTCTCTCCCGGATGAAAAGGAAAATCTTTTTCATCACCGCAGACGTTGGAACTTAGGCTGAAAATCGTGATGATCGTGACGGCAAGGGTGATACACTTTAAAATTTTCATTGGAATATGGGGCAAGTTTGAATACACCGTATGTCTCAAAAAGACTTTAACATCGAGCGGCTACAGTAAATGCGCAAACTCATCGTGAATCACGTCAAACAGTTCTTTCCCGACGGCAAGTCCGATATCGATAAACTGGGGACCGTATTTTTTTCCGGTGATGGTACGAAAGGTGTTTTTTATTTTTGCGAGCTTTTCCATCCCGTCGGGATAAAGATCCATAAATTGAGTAATCGGAATATTGAAAAAGGATGCCATATCCCAAACCGTATCAGTAAAGTTGTCCGGCCCCCATCGAAATTTATCGGCGTCATAAAGGCAGTCGGATACCAGCGTACCTTCAGGCGAGGCGGTCTTTTTCGTTTTTTTAAAGGCTTCATGATTTCGAATCGCCCGGCAGATATCATCGACTTCCTCGGACTTAAATGGAAAAGGTTCTAAAACCTCTCTGGCATATGCAGCTCCTTTAACTGCGTGGTTTTTGTGTTTTCTCTGAATATCATGAAGCAGGCCGGCGCATTGGACGATAATGACTCTCCGATTGATAAAGCTTTCGGAGCATCCGACTATCCGACTCTCAATAATCATCAATGTTCCTGCATCAATGGCTACCTTTAATGCGTGTTGAATACCATGTCCTAAATCATCGTTTAAGTTTTCTGCAACAAATGATTGGAGTTTTTCGGTGGATGAATTGGTTTCAAGATATTGTCGGGACAATTCATTGGCAAAGGAATAGTCTTGATAAAAATCAGGGGAAGGGTACCGGGTAACAATCTGACGGGCTCGTTGACGTATACGAGCATAAATAATATCCATATCAGGCGACGTGTTGAAAAATTATTTTAACTTGACCCAAGGAAACGCAAAATCCACTCAAAGGTAAAAGGCCGGGGTGTTTATCTAAACAGCCGCTGCTAGGCGGAAGTCAAGGCAAAAAGCTTGCCGCACACTTTCCATTGACCGTTTTCCTTTATGACATGAATGACCTGGTCCACCTTATGAGTGGCACCAATGTTGAAAAGTTCGGCAATCAGCGGGTAAACGGAATTGATTGCAACCCTTATTTTGCCGGTAATTCGAATTTGAGCTTCGGTGTCTGTTTTTGAAATGGTTCTGGTTTCAATATCATACAGTTTGTTCTTTAATAAATCAATGTTAAAACCGCGCGCTTTCGCTGTTTCGGCCATATGATATAAATATTGATCGACCACATTGCCGTCATCGGAAACAAGATCTTTTTTGCACATTCTTTTTGCCATGGACTTGTTAAGGTCAAAATAGGCTTTACTGAATTCGACAACAGCCTTGCTGGGAGTATCCCTAATATCCGTCATTGTAAAGATAATCTGAACGATCAACGCAACGATTAGAATCAGAACGATACCTGCGGTTTTGTTTAATTGGGCCATCTATATTTCCTCCTTTTCATCATTCGCTAGAATTCGACTGATTTCCAAAAATCTGATGACAGATAACAGCTGATGACATTTTCAAAACTGTTCAGATACCATGGAATAATTTTCGAAACAAGGATAAAGTCGTTGTTTCTTTGGAGGAATAAATACTTTTTCTTTGACACATGATACAATTTTTTTATATATTTCTATTTTATGTGAATAACATTTTAACGCAACTTTGGTCGTTTCATAGCAATTTGTCTATCTTGTTTGGTTTTCTTATTTGGGTATTTGTGTTCCCATGGATTATGAAAGTTCAAAGGAGCAGCATCATAAAAAGCATTCCAACGGCAAGATAACGTCGCTGGGGTTGTGTCTCGGGGCATCGACCGTTTCCATCGTCCAGCTGGAACAAGACCGGAATCCCGATACAAAAATTGCGGCACCGCACAACAATCATCTCCGGATCGTAAAATATCTAACCCATCCCCATGAAGGAGATCCCAAAAAGACCCTTCTTCGAGCGATCAACGGTTTTGATCTGAATGCATTCGATAGGATTGTCGCCACCGGCAGACGATTTCGTTCATTCGTCAATTTGACCTCCATACCGGAACCTGAAGCCGTGGAATATGCCTACCGGTTTATCAAACCTCCGGATGTTTTCTGTCCCGCAGTGGTCTCAGCCGGCGGAGAGACATTTATGGTGTACGTTCTGAACCGTTTCGGTCAAATCTCCAATGTTCTTACCGGCAATAAGTGTGCATCCGGCACCGGTGAGTTTTTTCTCCAGCAACTGCGGCGAATGAACGTTACGCTGGAAGAGGCGATTCAGTTCACTGCCGGGGCCGAGCCTTATCCTGTTTCCGGGCGCTGTTCGGTTTTCTGCAAATCAGACTGTACCCATGCTACCAACAAAGGCATTCCGAAATCAAAAGTTACCGCAGGCCTCTGCCAAATGATGGCCCAAAAAATCTTAGAGCTTTTGAAAAAAGTGGAAAGAAAAAATATTATGATCACCGGGGGAACGGCTCGGAATCGTATGATGATTGATCGTTTGCGCGAGGAAATTCCCGGATTGATCGTTCCCGACGAAGCCCCCTATTTTGAAGCGCTGGGTGCGGCACTCTGGGGGCTTGAGCATCAAACGACAACTTTAAGCGCCACCTCCGATCTTTTTGGTAAGGAAGCGGCTTCTTTTGACACGTTGCCCCCTTTGAAAAATTTCAGCCACATGGTGGAATTCAAGGCCATCGAACAAGGCGTGATTTACCCCGGTGACAGTTGCATCCTGGGTCTTGACGTCGGGTCCACCACCACAAAAGCGATTCTGATGCGGAAATCTGACAATGCATTGCTTGCCTCTGTTTACTTGCGAACCAGTGGAGATCCGGTTGGCGCTTCACGGCAGTGTTACCGGGCCATTCTTGACCAGATAAAGAAAAAAGTCGATCCTTCGGAAATATCCATAGAAGGTTTGGGCGTTTGTGGTTCCGGTCGCCAAATTGCCGGCCTGCATGCCCTCACGGACGGGATTATTAACGAAATCATCGCCCATGCCGCCGCCGCCGTTTATTTTGATCCTAAAGTGGATACCATCTTTGAAATCGGGGGGCAAGACGCCAAATACACTTATATTACCAATGCAGTGGCCTCGGATTATGCCATGAACGAAGCCAGTTCAGCCGGTACCGGATCTTTTTTGGAGGAATCGGCCCACGAAACCCTGGGTGTGGCCATGGAAGACATTGCAGATATTGCCATCAAAGGAAAAAATCCGCCGAATTTCAACGATCAGTGCGCGGCATTTATCACTTCAGACATAAAAAATGCCATTCACGAAGGGGTTGCCCATGAAAATATCGTTGCAGGGCTGGTCTATTCCATCTGTATGAACTATTCAAACCGGGTTAAGGGAAACCGACCGGTGGGAGAGAAAGTGTTTATGCAAGGAGGTGTCTGTTACAACCGGGCAATACCCCTTGCGATGGCTTCCGTGGTGGGTAAACCCATTGTCGTTCCCCCGGAACCCGGACTAATGGGTGCTTTTGGTGTGGCCCTGGAAGTTAAAAAACGAATTGAAACCGGCCTGCTACCAAAACAGCATTTCGATCTTGAAATGTTGGCAAATCGACAGGTTGAGTATAAGAAATCGTTCGTTTGCAAAGGAGGCAAAGAAAAATGCGATCGCCGATGTGAAATCGCCATGATCGAACTCGAAGGAACCCGGTATCCCTTCGGCGGCGCCTGTAATCGGTATTATAATTTACGACACGAAATAAAATACAATGTTCGGCAATTGGATTTGGTGCGCCTGCGGCAGCAGTTGGTTTTTAAAACGTACGGTGTTCAGCCGGTCTCAAACTCCGATAGGAATTTTAGCAAAAACAAGGTAACAAAACCCAAAAAAAGAGTCGGCTTCAACAGAAGTTTTTTGGTCAACACGTATTATCCGTTATATTCTACATTTTTTACAGAACTCGGGTTTGATGTTGTTGTTCCGGATACCTATTCCCGGGAAGGAATTGACAAAAAGAACGCTGCTTTTTGCTACCCCGTCGAACTGACACACGGTTTTTTTCACGCGCTTATCGGAATGGAAAATCCGCCGGATTATATCTTTCTTCCTCATTTTAAGGCTCTTCCAACCTCGGATGGCAATTCCAGTTCACAGGTTTGTCCTTTTGTTCA
>JARRRC010000245.1:0-797 GCA_037381105.1 Desulfobacterales bacterium | reverse complement strand
GAGGCCATCGAAAATGCGTTTCTGAAAACGGCGAATCAAATGGGAATCCGGCGAAAGACCGCGCTATCCGCATTTAAAACCGCCGTAAAACAACAAACGTCCTGCATGGATGAAATGAAACACGCCGGGGAAAAATTTCTGCAGCAACTCGAAGGCACTCCGGACCGGATCGCTGTGGTGATCTTTGGCCGTTCTTACAACGGATTTGTTGAAGAAGCGCACATGGGGATCCCCCACAAACTCGCATCACGAGGCATCCCGGTCATACCTTTTGATTTCTTTTTGCTCCATCAGGAACCATCAAAGCAACATATGTACTGGGGAATGGGGCAGCGGATTCTTCAAGCGGCCCGGATCGTTAAGAAGCATCCCCAACTCTTCGGTGTGTATATCACCAACTTTTCCTGCGGTCCGGATTCGTTTATCATTGGATATTTCAGGGACATCATGGGCCGCAAGCCTTCTTTAACGCTCGAACTGGACAGTCATACCGCCGATGCGGGACTGGAAACCCGAATCGAAGCGTTTATCGATATTATCTCTGCCTACCGACAACTGGGAGCCAAAGAATATACCTCATCAGACAAGCAAACTTTTATCCCGGCTCGTGCAAAGCTGGAAAACGGTATTCCAAAGGTAATTACCTCCTCGGGCGAAACGCTGCCCATCGTCCACCCGCGGGTGAAGTTGTAGATTCCATCCATGGGCAGACTTGCGACAGAATCTCTGGCCGCCATATTCCGATCCATGGGTCTCAACGCCATTGCCCATCCCCCATCGGACGAAACGATTTTAAA
>JARRRC010000244.1:0-4387 GCA_037381105.1 Desulfobacterales bacterium | reverse complement strand
CGGATTTTACCAGCAAAAAATGTTCCCTTTTTAGACCTTTTTTTAAATTTTTTGCCCCGAACCTCCACATTCGAAAAAAGTGGAAAAATCGTACCACCCACATGCCATATAGTCAATGATTATTGCGAGTTGACATTATCCGTCAAGTTTGTATATTATAAATTTATTTCAAAATATTTTCCCGGGAGAGAATATATATGGAAGAAACTCGACAAACAAAAGATGATATTCGTCGCAGCATTTCAAAAGCACTGGCCCAACTTTCTGAAAAAGAGATCATACAAAAAACTCAAAAAATTGAAAAGCGACTCTTCGAATTCGCCAATTTTCTGGAAGCGAACATCGTGTTACTTTATGTGAGCGGCGACTGTGAAGTGAATAGTATGAACATCATCCAAAAATGTTTAAGTTATAAAAAAATCGTCATAATTCCTTCCTTTGATCCATCAAAATACAAAGCAACGCTGTTTAAAATCGATAACCTTGATTCAGACTTAAGGCCCGGCCCCAGAAATATTTTAGAACCGGATCCAGACCGTTGCAACGTTGTGCCCATTGAATGCATCGATATCGCCATCATTCCCGGCGTCGCATTTGATGAAAAAGGCGGAAGGATCGGGTCCGGCGATGGATATTACGACCGGCTTATTCCAAATCTACCGATTACCACGAGAAAGGTCGCCCTCACTTTTGAAGATCAAATTATTCCTCAAGTTCAAATGGAAGCCCATGACAAGCATGTGGATATCATTATTACGGAAAAAAGAATCATATACAAAATATAAAAACACAGATCCATGCTTATTCTACCGAATTGAGTATCTTTTCCAGTTTCTGGAGATTCTTTGCCATACCCACGGCAATAACCGTATCTCCACTTTCGATGACGGTCTCAAATGAAGGATTAAACAACATGCTCCCGTCTGATTTTTTGATAGCAACAATGATCAGATTAAACTGCTGTCTGATTCCCGAATCTTTCAACATCACATTGATCAGTCTGGAAGAAGGCGCCACCGGAATTTCTTCCATTTGAATATTTTCCGGCTCATACGCGAGGGCATGATCCAGAAAGTAGGTCACTGTCGGACGAACAATCCGGTGAGCCATGCTGACCGCTCCCATATCATAGGGTGATTCCACCCTGTCGGCCCCTGCCGCCAGCAATTTTGGCTTTGATTCGTTTTGTGACGCCCTCGCCATAATATAAATATCCGGATTGAGTTGTCTGGCGGTCAGCACCAAAAAAACATTATCCGCATCCCTCGCCAGGGCAGCCACCAGGCCGCTCGCATGTTTGATCCCGGCTTTTTGCAAGTTGGCTTCATCCGAAGCATCGCCGGTCACATAGAGAACTTTATCGGCATTCATGATCGGGATGAGTTCTTCGTCATTCTCGACAACCACAACATCAACCGGCTTTCTTGCCAACATTTTACAAAGAATTCTTCCGATTCGTCCATATCCGCAAACAATATAATGTTTTTTTAATCGAGCAATTTTTTTATCCAAGCTTCTTCTCCCCATAATGGTTCTGATTTGGCCTTCCACCATAAACTGGACAATGGCACCGGCAATATACAAAAAATATATTACACCGATAATAATAAAGAAAATCGTGAACACCCGTCCACTGTCGCTCAATTTGTGAACTTCACCATAACCCACGGTAGTGAGCGTCGTAACGGTCATGTACAGTGCGTCTAAAAAATCCCATTGTTCAATGGTCATATACCCTGTTACACCGAGCGTAATAAGGAGCAACAACAGCATCACACACAATTTCAAATGTCGTATGCTTTTCATGGGGTGATTGGGTCCTATCTCCCGGTTCAAAATTCGCTAAGATGTTAGCATATTAAGGCTAACATCTTAAATTTTATAGCACATTGAGAAAAATATCCTCCTGGGTGGATAGGTCAGATTATGTTATATGGCGTTTAAAAATCAAGCTCTTTATTTGGACAAAATTTTTCAAGGGCTTTTGAGGGCTTTAAAAATATTTTTATAAAACATCGCTTTTAGATTCTAATTTCTTGACGTAACTCCTCTGTTTTGATAGAAAATCTGATACGATAAATTTTCATAAAAAACGAAACGCTACCTGCTTTCCAATGCTTTGCACACAGTTAAAGGGCGACCCGCTTGAATGAAAATTCCAAAAAATACACCCGCCAGCGTGAAGAGATGGTTAGAAGACAGATTGAAGCTCGTGGCGTCACCGATCCCAATGTTTTGGCAGCCATGCTCAAGGTTCCCCGGCATCTCTTTGTCAGCGACGCTTTAAGAGATCAGGCATACGGTGATTTTCCACTCCCCATCGGTGAGCAGCAGACCATCTCACAGCCGTATATCGTGGCCGAAATGACCCAGGCTCTGCAACCCGGAAAAGATGACAGAATTCTTGAAATTGGAACGGGATCCGGATATCAGGCTGCAATTTTGGCGGAAATTGTATTTCGCGTTTATACGATTGAAAAACTGTACCCGCTCTATACAAAAACTCGAAAGCTTTTTGACAAACTTCACTATCACAATATCGTCACAAAATATTCAGACGGCACTTGCGGATGGAAGGATGAAAGTCCTTTTGACGGTATTATTGTTACTGCCGGTTCCCCGGCTATTCCCCAACCTCTCGTAAGCCAGCTGGCTGTCGGAGGGCGCATGGTCATCCCCGTCGGTGATCAGTATTCCCAGGAACTCATAAAACTTTACAAGGATGAACATGGAATTCATAAAACGAATTTAGGAGGATGCAGATTTGTCAAGCTTGTGGGTGAATATGGATGGAGAGGATAATTCATGCTGCGTCGTCTATATGACTGGGTCCTTCACTGGGCGGAAACACCATACGGATCGTGGGCTTTGTTTTTTCTGGCCTTCAGCGAATCTTCCTTTTTCCCCATACCTCCGGATATCCTTCTTATCGCTTTGGCTGTCTCCATACCCAAAAAATCGCTGAAATATGCTTTGATCTGTTCTGCGGGGTCGGTCCTTGGAGGATGTTTCGGTTATCTTATCGGATGGCAGTTTATGACGGCCATCGGCACACGTATCGTCGATTTTTACGGTCTTACCCAAAAAGTCGCATACATTGAAGCGCTATACAATAGATATGATGCATGGGCCGTTGGCATAGCGGGTTTTACGCCGATACCTTACAAGGTCTTTACGATTGCCGCCGGCGCGTTTAAGATCAATTTTATCGTATTTACCTTGGCATCCCTGGTCTCTCGCTCCGCACGCTTTTTTATTGTCGGCGGGCTTATTTACATTTTCGGACCCGACATTCAGGCTTTTATCGACAAATATTTCAACATCCTTGCCACGGTATTTACCGTACTTCTGATCGCAGGATTTTTAATTATTAAATATCTATTATGAAGGGACCGATGATTGACCTCGCCGGACTTGATCCAGCGTTCTGATTCCGAAGCTGTCACAAAAATAAGATGTTGAAGATATGTAAGCGAGGTGATTCAGGAGTTCACCCATTAATGCATTGATTTTTTTAAAACGCGATGTATTCGTCAATATCGCTTCCGGCGGTTGAATAAAAGGCCCTTTCTTTAAGTCATCCTCACAATTGGCGACTAATTCTTTTGCGCTTTGCTCTATTGTTTCAAGATGAAACTGGAGTGCCACAACCTGATTGTCATAGATAAAACCTTGATTCTCACAGGCAGTACTCTTGGCGATATGGACGGCACCTAAAGGAATATCGAAGGTGTCTCCGTGCCAGTGAAACGCATCGATTTGTTCGGGAAGAAAATCGGCAATTCGCGTTTCGAATGTATCATGGGTTTTTTGAATCGGAAACCATCCGATTTCTTTGTATATATTGGGATATACCTTTGCACCCAGCACATCTGCTATCAGTTGGGCGCCGAGGCAAATTCCAAGAACGATTTTTCCGTTTACAATGGCCTGTTCGATATACTTTTTCTCTGATAAAAGCCACGGGTATTTTTCCTCTTCATAAATGCCCATGGGACCGCCCATGATAACGAGCCAGTCGATATCGTCGAGATTCGGGAAAGGATCTTTCGTAAAAAACCGCGTCGATGTAATTTCATACGTCATATTGTTGGCCCATGGTTCGATGCTGCCAAGTCCTTCAAACGGGACATGCTGAAAATAATGCAAACGCATAATTATTTCCTTTTAAATATAATATGTCTGATTTAAAAGTTCGAGCCAATTATACACAATGTGTCAGGTTGTCAAGCCTTTTTTAGATAAAAACATTCCCTGGAATATATTCTTTAATGCATTGACAATAAATACCACATCGTAGTAAAAAAGTAAATATGCATAAACAATGCATCCGAATACGACCCCAAAAGCCTTTGACCTCATGCGTCGCTATAGAAATATAAAGTCA
>JARRRC010000243.1:0-5319 GCA_037381105.1 Desulfobacterales bacterium | reverse complement strand
CTAAAAATGAAAATCAAAGTCATAGACAATTTAAAAGAAAAGGCAGAATCGCTGAAATATTCCGAAGCCGATAAAGTGGCTGAATTGATCCGGGAAAATACGTTGGATGTCAATCAGGGAGAGTATCATCCGGAAGATCTTGAACGGCTGGTTGCCTTTGCAACGCCTGAAAAAATTCAGGAAGAGGTGAAAAGAGGCTACCTGGCCATGCTGTTAAACGACGAGGAAGCGCTCATTGGTTGTGCGCTCGTCGTTCGAAGAGGCATTCGACTTATCATAAAAACATTGCAGGTTAAAAGGATTTACTGCAGAAAAGGCCTTGGTTCACTTCTATATGAGCAGTGCGAAGATTTGTTCAAACACATGGGGATGAATGAGATGGAAGTTGAAGTCCCCAAGTTCCCTTCCTCGGAGGCTTTCTACAAAAGCCGTGGATTTGTGAAAACCGGAAATCCGACCCAGAAAGACCTGAGCTTTGCGATGTTCAAATATATCTGACAGATCCCTTGCTAATTCAACACCACATCGATGATCTCCTCCAATTCATCGATTTCGAAGATCTTAATGTCTTTTTTAATATCTCCGGGGATATCCTTGATGTCCGCCGCGTTTCTGGCGGGGAAAACCACGGATTTGACACCGGCCCGGTGTGCGGCCAGGACTTTTTCTTTGACGCCGCCCACCGGCAGGATTCTCCCGCTCAGCGTCAACTCGCCGGTCAGCGCTACATTCCTTTTGCAGGAACGGTTCGTTATCAGGCTGATAAGCGCCACCGCGATCGTCAGCCCGGCGGACGGACCGTCTTTGGGAATCGCACCGGCAGGCACATGGATATGGATGTCATGGGTTTCGAATATACTCTCCGGGATATTAAAAGATGCGGCATGACTTCGGATGTAACTCATTGCCGCATGGGCCGATTCCTTCATCACATCTCCCAATGAGCCGGTAAGAATAAGATTCCCTTTCCCTTTCATTTTGGCAGCTTCAATAAAGATGATCTGCCCTCCGGCTTCCGTCCAAGCCAGCCCGGTGGCCACCCCCACTCTCTCTTTGGCCTCCGCAACTTCAAAATAAAACTTTCTGGGGCCTAAAAAATTTTCCACCATTTCCGGAGTGACAATGTTCGGCCCATTTTTATGCCCGCCGCGTAATGTTTCACGGGCGATTTTACGACAGATGGAAGCAATCTGACGTTTGAGATTTCTCAAACCCGCTTCTCGAGTGTACTCGCGGATGATCTTATGGATAGTTTCTGGTGTGAAAACCGGTGGGTTTTCAATGAGTCCGGCTTCTTCAATTTCTTTTGGGATTAAATAGCGGGCAGCGATTTTTTCTTTTTCTTCTTCGGTATAGCCCAACAGGGTGATCACCTCCAGCCGATCCAGCAAAGGGCCGGGAATGAGGTCCAGGGCGTTTGCAGTGGCGATGAACATCACGCGAGACAAGTCAAAAGGAACATCCAGGTAATGGTCTACAAAATGCGTATTTTGCTCCGGATCAAGAACCTCCAGCAATGCCGCCGCCGGGTCTCCTTTGAAATCACGGCCGATTTTATCGATTTCATCGAGCATGATCAAGGGATTTTTCGTTTCCGCACGGCGTATTTCCTGAATAATTCTTCCCGGCAACGCACCGACATAGCTTTTTCGGTGTCCTCTTATTTCCGCCTCATCCTTCATGCCGGCCAGAGATATGCGAACAAATTTTCGTTCCAAGCTCCTGGCGATCGACATCCCAAGAGAGGTTTTCCCTGTGCCGGGAGGGCCGGCAAAACAGAGCACCGGACCTTTGGGTTCCAGGCGAACTTTTTTCTTATACAGCGCTTTTTGGATGGTTGAACGAATTTCATCGAGTTTTAAGGGTTTGGTCAGATAATGGTACGATCCTTTTTTCATGGCCTCGATGGCAGTGGATACCGTAGCGTACCCGGTGATGATAATCACTTCGGTACTTGGGTTGACCGCTTTGGCTTTTTCCAGAACCGTCATGCCGTCGACTTTTCCCATCTTGAGATCCGTTACAATAACATCAAAAGCACTTTTTTCGAGAAAATCCAAGGCTTCCACCCCGTCGGAAGCGGTATTGACGAGATAGCCGTCTTTAGCAAAAACATGCTCCAGATTCTTGCGGGTAATTTTTTCATCATCCACCACCAGTATCTTATGCCGGTCCGACATCTTTAAAATTCTGACGGAAAGATGCTCCAGAATGCGGTCTTTTATTTTGGCCAGTCCGAAATGATCCTCATTGAGGACCGATTCGGCCCGTTTAATATCAAGGTTATCATTGGTCATTCTGTTCCAGGGGAGACTCAAAAGATAATCGATATAGTTGATGCCGATGGTATATTCAGCGCTTGAAGGGGAGGTTTTGGCCAGCCGTTCTATTTCTTTGCAGGCGATCTTTTCCACCGGTTCGGGCATCTTGGTTTTTTGCACTTCGCCTTTTAATTCATCGAGCTCCGACGGCATTTCTTTTAGGTGTCCTTTTTCTTTCTTGAAGATTCGCATGATCGGATTCCTTTGTTTTTTTGTATAAAATCAAATTCAAATGCTGCGTGCAATAATTTTTTAATGATGACTCAAGTTTCGCACCCCAATTTTTATGCAAGATCATAACATGACAGGATTTTCACCGGAGTTTGACTGTGTAATATCATCGCCATGTGTTTTCAAAAAAGGCGATATGCTTATCGATAAATCTTCAGACAATCATTCGCCGTTACAATCTGCAACGAAGCCTTCTTTTTTGCAATACAATATAACCCGCTAATATCAAAATATAATTATTCAACTCTCATAAAACCATTGCAAATTGCAACATTCTTGTCAACGTGTTGTCCCCACCTTGATATCGAATATAAATGAATATTATCAATAGGATATGATTCATATTGCTGTGTTGGCACAGGAGTTGCTCTAACATGGATCAAGAGCGAAAAAAAGATTGCAAAAAGGAGGATTCAGCCATGTTTAAATTTAAAGAGACTTTCGACAGATTGATGGCGGCAGTTACCTTTGCCCAGGCCAACGAACATGACACC
Source organism: Desulfobacterales bacterium (assembly GCA_037381105.1). Taxonomy (GTDB): domain Bacteria; phylum Desulfobacterota; class Desulfobacteria; order Desulfobacterales; family UBA11574; genus UBA11574. The sequence goes on along the minus strand of JARRRC010000243.1, from coordinate 2,273 downwards.
GCACTCGATATCATGCATGACCGTCCGGAAATAGAACGCCGAAAAAAGACCGAAGACCGTATTCGTCGCAGTGAAGAGACCCGTCCGGAGATACGGATGTAACCGCCCCAGGGGTCTATGTGAGAAGAGGATAAAAATGAAAAAAGTATTATTGACCATAGACGGTATAACCCCCGACCAAAAGGCGTTTCACTATGCGGTTTCGCTTTGCAAACGAATAAAAGCGGAATTGAGCATATTCCAGGTCATCCGGCCCCGTCATTATCGCAAGTATCTGGAAAAGATACGTAAAAACACCTTGTTCGCAAAGAAGGTTGTGGAAAGCTCCATGGTGGCGGCAGCCTTTGCGGAATCCGGCGAGCACGAGACGGCTCTGGATATGATGGCTGAGGCCTCGAGGCAGATTGAGCATTTCTTGCAGGAATCGGAAAAAGCGGGCGTCCATTGCCGCTTTTCGATCAAGTCGGGAGATCCGGAAACAGAGATTGTCGAATATGTCAATGACCATCGGGATGTTATTTTGGCCATATACGATGCTTTTGAAGCCAATGAAACTTTTAATATTTTTGAGAAACAAAGCACCTTGGCGAAAATAAAAAGAGATTTATCCGTTCCACTGGTTACGATTCACACTTAGAAATTAATAATGAAATATATTTAACAGCGGAAGGAATTATTGAGGAGGAGGTAAAAATGGCTGGAATTTTTGGAAAAATCAAACAAAAATTGAGCAGAACCGGCAGTAAAATGGAAAAATATCAAGAAGCGATCACATTTGCCGAAGCCGGCGAGTCCGAATACGCCGTTGAGACAATGGCTGAAAAAATAGAAGTGAAGGAGCCCACAAAACTTCTGGTTATGGGCAGAGAAAGCGATTTTGCAAAGGAAATCATCGATTATGCCCTGGAAATGGCCCAACGGATGTCCTATGAAATTCTGGCCTTAAATACGGCGCCGCTGTCCTGCGAGACATTCAAGCTTTTTTCATCTTCGCGTAACCAGGTCTGTGAAGAGTTTAAGAGCATGTCTGAAAAAAATGCCGGTCTGTTTCAGGAATTGGCTGCCGAAAAAGGGATTCCCTTCCAACACATCGTAATGTTCAGCGAACCCGAAGAAGCGCTGGAATCCATCACCAGAGAGCATAAAGACATCGCTTTTGTAGTGTCTGAGACAGTGGAAGACCGCGCCATATTTTTTTCTGAAAGCACTGTCAAATCATTTCAACCTCAATTGAGAGAAAGCCGAGGGTGCTTAGATTCGAGGCGTCCAAGGGTGAAGCCGTAGTGGACTACTGCGAACCCTTGGCAACAAAGAAGATGGGCATCCTCGGCTTTCCCAACGGGTAAATAAAATTGAAAAAATGTCATCATTCTTTATATCTCACCGATATCATGATTATTAAATTCAATTTCAATCGTGGCCAAAGCCTGATCTTCTTCCTTTTGTTAAACTTTTCAATTTTATTTACGATCATTTGAGGTTTGAAAATCGATTATCCGACAATCATAATCACCTCGCCGGTGGCGACCTCTGAATTGTTTTGAACCCGGATTTCCTGGACAATACCGTCTATGGTACTGGCAATATTATTTTCCATTTTCATGGCTTCCATGGTCACTAAGGTTTGACCTTTGGTCACCGGGTCTCCGACTTTCACTTTGATATCCATGATGCGTCCGGGAATCGGCGCGACAATTTCACCGGCAGTTTGTACCTTTTTGGAGGCCGGAACTGCCGCCGGAGCCTCAATGCGACCCGTTACCGGTGATGAAACCTCGGGGGATATTATCGTCGGTTTGGGAGACGGCGTCGGTTTTGGTGACGGTGCCGGTGTCGGAGCTGAGACGGTTGCCGGGGCAGCAGCATGTGACGGCGCCGCAGGCAATGAGGGTGAGATGGCTGCGATGTCTTCATAGTTTTCAATCAGCACCTCAAAGGGCTGGCCGTTGACATTGACCCGGGCGATGCCTTCCTTGATGTCATTAATTTCAACTTCAAACTTTTGGTCGTTGACTGAAATTTTATATTTCATAAAAAATCCTCATCGATTCTGTATGCGATTACCGCGGTTTACGGGTATGGATCGGGTGTTCATAAGCCGTTCACGGCCCTGCCGGACCCAAGGCGATATTTCCGGAGTAAAAAATCGGGAGGTTGACGCGGTCCGGCGTTCGGAAAAGTGCAGATGCAGGGCAACGCAGACGGCTGTGGCCAGTTCCGGCGCGACATCCTCGGCGGGTTGAAAATCGGGTATTGGGACTTCCGGTTGCAAG
>JARRRC010000242.1:2780-7214 GCA_037381105.1 Desulfobacterales bacterium | reverse complement strand
TTTCGGCGCCAGGACCATAACCATTGTTCGACCTTCAAATTTGGGAGGCTGTTCGACGAATGCAATCTCTTCGGTTTCCTGAACAATCTTTTCCAGCAGCTCCTTGCCCAGATCGGTGAGTGTAATTTCTCGTCCCCTGAAAATGACGGTGACTTTGACTTTGTCCTTTCTACTGATGAACTTGTTAATATGATTGATCTTGGTTTTTAAATCATGTTCACCGGTCTTTGGGCGCACCTTGATTTCTTTAAGCTGAAATGTGGTTTGTTTCTTTTTTGCCTCCTGTTTTTTCTTGGTTCGTTCATATTTAAACCGGCCATAATCCATTATTTTACAAACAGGAGGACTTGCATTTGGAGAAATTTCCACCAAGTCAAGGCCAAAATCGTTTGCAACGGCAATGGCTTTATAGGTCGGGATTATACCAATCTGGTTTCCCTCAGGGTCTATTACCCTGACCTCTTTTGCCCTTATATTTCTGTTGATATTTATTTTGTCTGATCTGCTTGTTCTGTCTGTACGTTTCGAATTAGCTATACCTTCACCTCCTGAGCTAAAGATTTTTCTTTCACACGGATACGCAAAATACACCGCACCTCGATTCAAACTCAAAGACCTTTGCAAAATAGTGCTTTCTCAGAGGTCTCCTTTGTATTCCGTGCCGGGATTCCCTACCTCGAAGTGAGACTTGAAATATATAATAACATTAATAAATGCAAGAAAAAAATGCAAGAAAATAAAACCGCTTTACTGTCGAAGCGTATATTCGGCCAAAAGGCTATTTTGCCAGTATGAATTTTCAGGATTATCGAAGAAAGTCTTCAGGAGTTCAAGGCTGTCCTTCCGAAGGATATGCGGTACGATTGTCATTCGATTATTTTTATACAGCGGCGTCATTTTTAACATATCACAGCGTAATCCTCCGCCCATAACGTCTTCGTAAGCATAAACCACTTCGCTGATGCCGCTGAGCACCATCGCTCCCAGGCACATCAGGCAGGGTTCAAGGGTTGTAAAGAGAACGATTCTCATACGGGTTGCAGCCATTTTTATATCTGCCAATCGTTTTAACGCAATCATTTCCGCGTGGTCGATTTCATTTGGAAAATTCCCCGCCGTGCCTTTTCTGGCGCCTGACGCCAGAATCCGGTTCTGATGGACCAAAACGCACCCCACTGGAAACTCTCCGTCATCCAACGCTTTTTGGGCTTGCTCCAGGGCCTTTTTCATGAAGTATTCGTAGTCCATATCTAATCTATATCCTGCATATGGTATCATCGCAGGGGCAACTGTCATCGACTTCAAATGCATAAAGGATTCTGGACTCCATTTCAAACTGTTTGTCCGATATCTGAGGAAATTCTGTTTTTTGGGCAATGTCGATGAGCGCTGCTTTGCCTGGAATCGATTCGAGACCGCGGCCGATAATATTGCCTGTCGCGCCTTCAATAATATCTGCATCTTTTCCGTTGGTCACCACAACTATCGGCACCTGATAGCGGGCAACGAGTCTCGATGCCGCCAGGGCGGGACGGTGCCGCGTGCTGAGGGAGCCCGGCCCGTATTTTAATATCATACAGATTTTATCGGAAAGAGAAATCATGTAGTCGATTTTCAATGTCGCTGTTTTATCGCCGGCCTTGACAGGAAGTTGTCGGCGGGCTTCAATATCTTTTTTAAGATATCCTTTTTGGTCCACCAGAAGACGCGCCAGTCTCTGTCTGTACCTTTCGTCATGGGTGTCACGTATGGTGCGGCCCGTGATAAAATCGACCATTTCGCCGAGAATTAGATGATGTCCTTTTTGTTCTTCCAACTGCTTGTTCAATCTCCCATTATCTTAAATGCTATTTCTCCGATTTTATAATATATCTCTAAACAGAGTTCGCATGATTTTTGGCGGACTTTTAATTCTCTGTAACTAAATTCACTCGTCCCCTTGAATCCTGGACCCCTTTGCGATAACCCTATTCAATCCGGGAGATAATTCAAAAAACCGGCTATTTGGGGTCAAATTTGCACAAAATTCAACCCCAATGCATAATGGAGAATAAAATATGGTTTTCGGATTGTAAAGCCTCAAATATTCCTTTACAATATCTTTTTACTATGAATAAGCTTGAAACCATGAGTATCCGTGAAGATTTTGAAAAGCGTGAAAAAGGTTTTATTTCTCCTTTCGGGTGCCGAAGTGCCGAATCTCGAGGCCGTATGAGAAAAGAACCCCCCTGTCCCATCCGAACCGCATTTCAGGTGGACAAAGACAGGATTGTCTATTCTAATGCTTTCAGGCGGTTAAAGTATAAAACCCAGGTGTTCCTGTCTCCGATGGGCGACGAGTACCGAACCCGTTTGACCCATACCCTTGAAGTGTCGGAAATCGCAAGAACCATTGCCCGTGCCATGCGCCTGAACGAGGACTTGGTGGAAGCTATTTCATTGGGCCATGATTTAGGGCACACGCCCTTCGGACATGGCGGCGAGACCATTCTCAAAGAGATATTTTCACCGGATTTTACGCATAAAGAACAGAGCCTGCGGGTAGTGGATATGTTGGAAAACAACGGCCGGGGTCTTAATCTGACCTATGAAGTACGTGACGGGATTTTAAAGCACTCCAAAGGGTATGGAAAGATCATTCCTGATGATCCCGAGGAACAGGCCTGTACCATTGAAGGCAACATTGTTCGCATCGCCGACATTATGGCCTATCTGAATCATGACCTGGATGATGCGATCAGAAGCGGTGTGATCGGTCCCCACCAGGTGCCGGATTCATGTGTTAAAATACTTGGACGGACACACTCCGAGCGTGCCAATGCCATGATCAAAGATCTCGTGTTTTCGACGCATGTCGAAAACGGCAAACTGGTTTTGCAAATGAGCGACAAGGTGTATTCCACCATGACGGTACTCAGAGAATTCCTTTATGAAAAAGTCTATCGCTCACCCCAGGTGCATAAAGAGTTTATAAAGGCAAAAAAGATTTTGTCAGAACTTTATTCATGTTTTTTGGAAAATGAAGATTTGCTGCAAAAAGGGCTCAAAGATCTGAGGATATCGGAAGGCAATCATAGCATCCAGCCCAACGGGAGAATTGTTTGTGATTTCATTGCCAGCATGACGGATCGGTATGCATTGACGCTTTATGAAAAAATCTTTTTCCCCTCGCCCCAATTCTAAATTTTGATCTAAAATTAAAATCCTGTCCTCAGGGCAGGATTAGAGACAGGAAAGAGGAAATCAGAGATAGGAAATTGAAAAGAGGAAAGAGGAAAAAGAAATTGCTTTTCCAATATCTTTTCATCTTTGCCTCCCTTTGTGAACGTATATGCACCTGCCATCGGTAAAATCATCAGATATAAGGATCGGAATGGATCCCGACGACTATGTTCCGTTTTTAGGCCGGTTGAAAACGCTCTATTCGGCCATGGATCGAAGGTATCGTGAGGCGGCGGATTATTACGGTTTTCAATGCACAGGTTGTGAAGACAATTGCTGTTACACCCGTTTCTATCATTACACGCTATTGGAATATCTTTTTATCATAAAAGGTTACTATTTGCTTGATGCGGAAAAACAGGACGAGGTCAAAGGAAGAGCCCTGAAGGTCTGCCGTGAAACCGAAAAGGCCGATGAAAAAGGAGAATCTTTAAGATGGATGTGTCCTGTCAATTTTGACGGCCGATGCCTGCTCTATGCGTATCGGCCGATGATATGCCGTTTGCACGGAATTCCCCATGAACTTACCAGTCCCGGTCGAGGGGTATTGAGGGCTTCGGGCTGCGACAGGTTTACCCGGACATGTCATGGAAAAACATATTACAAATTCGATCGAACGCCCTTTTACGCTGAAATGGCGGCGCTGGAAAAGGAGCTGAGACAGTCGGCGGACGGGACGCAAAAGATTAAATTGACGGTTGCACAGATGATAAAATCCTTAATTTAATCATAACTGAGACTTCATTAACGTCAATTTATTTCAGAAACATCAATACTTACCGTCATACGCTGTAGGGTTGGTATGAAATATATAGACATCAACGAGATCGATAACCTGCGGGGGAAAAGACTTGAAACCGGGGACACCTTTAATTTTCATTGCTACCCGGGAATTGCCTGTTTTAATCAATGCTGCCGCAATCTCAACCTTTTTTTATATCCCTATGACGTTGTTCGTTTGAAAAAAAGATTGAATATGACGTCCGACATATTCTTGGAACAATATGTTGACATTGTTTTAAGACCTTCGAATTTTTTCCCGGAAGTCCTTTTGATCATGGCCGACAATCCCGAAAAAACCTGCCCTTTTTTAAAACCATCGGGTTGCTCGGTATACCCGGATCGACCCGATACATGCCGTACTTTTCCAGTGGAACAAGGCGTATTTTACGATGTTGAGCAGGGTAAAACCGAGACAATACATTTTTTCAG
>JARRRC010000242.1:0-2751 GCA_037381105.1 Desulfobacterales bacterium | reverse complement strand
CCGCACGGACATGGTCGAAAGATCAGGATGCGGTGGTGTATAATGAAATGACCGCACGCTGGTCGGAATTGAAGCGAATGTTTCAAACAGACCCTTGGGGTTCCCAGGGAGCTGAGGGGCCTAAAGCGAAGATGGCTTTCATGGCCACGTATAATATGGATCAATTCCGGGATTTTCTCTTTAAAAGTACCTTTTTAAAGCGCTACAAGGTAACTTCCAAGGTCCTGAAACGAATCCGGTCCAATGAGGTGGAATTGATGAAGTTCGGTTTTGAATGGGTCAAATTTTACGTCTGGGGCGTTCCATCCAAAGACTTTAGGCTCAAATAAACAAAAAATGAAGTATCTCGATTATTTCTCGGATCAATGAAAAAATGGAATATTCTTGCGCCCTGAGCGTTTGCTTCATACATGGAATATTGGAATGTTGGAATAATGAAAGGTTGTTTTTAAAAGGATTGGATCAATGTTGAATTTTATCGTCAACACAGTTTTACAATTAATTCAGCCTTGCATTTTCCGCTAACCCATTATTCCATTATTCCAGCATTCCATCATTCCCTCACTATATGACGCCTTTTGGCATCGGCCCCACCTTTTCACCGCCTAAAACATATCCCCCGTCGAGTCTTATGATACTTCCGGTCATAAAGGGCGCATCTTTGATCAGAAAGAGGACGGCCTTTACGACATCTGTGACGGCACCTCTGCGTGACAGTAATGTATGGTCGGAAATGGCCGCTTTCTGCTCGTCGGTCAGCAATCCCCAGCCCCGGGTGTTTTCCCCATGACGGGTGTCAAAAAATCCGAGCATGATTTCGTTGACGCGAACTTCCGGCGCTCCCATGCGCGCCCAGGTTTCGGTTAAAAGCGAGATGCCGCGATTCGCCGCCGAATACCCTTCATTGAATATAACACCGGCAGGACCCGAACGTCCCACAATGGCGGCGATCGAAGACAGGTTGATCACGATACCGTCTTTGGAAGCTTTAAGATGGGGCAGGGCGGATTCAAACAGCCACTGTTTGGCCCGTAGGGTGGTGGCCATTTCAAGATCCCACTGTTCCCGATGATACGATCCGTGGACCACCGGCCATCCGCCTCTTTCGATATTGTTAATCAAGATATCGAGCCGTCCGAAACGATCCACGACAGTGTTGATCAGTGCCGGAATTTTGTCGGTGTCGAGCAGATCCGTTTTGATGATGAGGTGATCCGCGTTGATTTTGGCAAAGTCTTCTTTTAATTTTGGAAGATTTTCTTCCCAGTCGAAATAGTTTAAAGCAACCCTGACCCCTTCCCGTGCAAGGGCCAGCCCGATACCTTTTCCGATACCCTTGATTGAACCGAGCACCAGTGCGACTTTCTTTTTAATATTCATTGTTATTCCTGTTCAATGTTATTAAAAAGGATCTTTTTGATCCATTGATGACCCAGTTTTAACAGTGCAACATCGTCATTTCCCAGACGATCCAAAGTTACTGTGTCCGGATTCCCCTGCTCTATGAGATGATCAAGGATATTTTTTTCAAATATGTTCGATCTGAATGCATCGATGTCATAAAGGGCCATATGTAAGCAGCGTCTTGATTTGATATCCAGAGAACCGGGTAGCCGACGATTTTTAAAAGAGATGATTTCCAGCAACATGTCGTTCATCTCCTTATAAAACGAGATCTCCTGATTTTCGATCCATTCGGGAATGGTCCAGGTGCGGCCCCGCTCAAAACCCAGACAGTGCGCCTCTTTCAAAAGTACGAACCGCTCGGCGATCTTGCCGGTTTCTCTGGATCGAGAAGCAATCCGCATCAGCGGATAGGTACGACACGATGATGGGCGGTCTTCGTAGACGCTGCATCCTGACGGCGTTACAAACGGGCACTTAAGTTCTTTGGCGAATTCTGTTTTCAAGGTTATGACGGGGAGACCCGTTTCCGGGCCGGTTTGTTGGGAGGTATATCGCTCAAGAAAGAGACTCGATGATAAACCGAGTCGGTTTTTCAAGCGCAGGATATCGTAAGGGGTTAGAAACTGGTTCAAGTCTCGGCAGCATTCATTGAAACAGGGCACCTCCCTTGAGCATGAAAACTTGAATGTATCATTTTGCGAAAGGAGGATCATATTATTAAAAACATTGGGAGATAATGGGTCCTGATGTCCTTAAAAGCATTCAAAATGATACGTTTATATCCGAGCAGGCAATAAAACACTGTATGAAATTCATATCCTGAACGATTTATACAACATGAACCATATTAAGCACAATATATAGTATATGTTAAATCGCTATAACCTAAATAAAGGCTCAGAAAATTTTTTTGAATCGATGCTTATAAATTTATAATTTAGTTTTCCCAAAAGTTCTTGACAAGAATAATGTTAATTGTTATCTAAATCCTTTGATTTCCATATCGTTTCTATCTTATTGATTTTATAGAAAATCACTCATCCGAATCAACTTAAATTTTTAATCACTCTATCAAGTGATTTTGTTGATAAGACTAGAATTTTTGAATTTCTCAAAACAAATGACGGCCTTTAAGGGTCAAGATAATGAAGGGAGGTGCAAATAGCTTACGAACTGTACCGCAAATTATTTGGAAGAGGAGAAATTACTCAAATTTTTTAAACAGAATTAGGAGGTAATTAAATGCCAAGTTTCGTAATTGCTGAAAAATGCGATGGCTGCAAAGGCGGCGATAAGACCGCCTGCATGTACATTTGCCCCAATGACCTGATGGTTTTGGACCCC
>JARRRC010000241.1:0-6251 GCA_037381105.1 Desulfobacterales bacterium | reverse complement strand
ATCCGTATCCCTGCCATGTCATTCGAACATTTGAGACCGGAGAGGTTCATCATCAGGAAACAAAAGTCCTAACCGATAACGGGCAACCATTGACATATTATTGCACGGCAAATGTGGCATTAAGAGACGACTCAGGAAAGCCGAAGGCCGTGATAGAGGCTTGCCAGGACATCTCAGAGCATACGCGGCTGAAACAGGAACTTCAAGAATCCCGGGATCGACTCGAGCGCAAGGTTATTGAAAGAACCAGAGAACTTGAAGCCAAAACAATGAGTCTCGAAGAGGTCAATACGGCATTGAAAGTGTTGTTGAATAAGCGGCAGGAAGATCAAAAAGAGCTGGAAGAAAATGTACTTTCCAATGTAAAAGGCCTGGTCTTGCCCTATATCGAGAAAATAAGCAAAACCCCGCTCAATGAGCAGCAAAAGACCTTTCTCGATATTATCGGAACAAATATTGAAGAAATTGCCATTTTATAAAAATCTCAGTCTTAGGCATCACAATCTGACGCCAACGGAGCTCAACATTACCAATCTGATCAAATCCGGAAACACGACCAAACAAATTGCAAAAATTTTAAATATATCTACAAAAACAGTGGACACCCACCGAAAAAATATCCGTAGAAAAATCGGCATCGAAAATAAAAAAGTCAATTTGAGATCGCATTTGCTGAACCTTCGCTGATCATTGGGATCGTTAGGATCGTTAAGACCGTTTGGATCGTTTGGATCGTTGAGTTGGTTCTATTGGTTGAATTAGTTCTATTGGTTCTATTGGTTTAGCTTTCAGCCTTCAGCTTTCAACCTTAAGCTTCTTACCTTCCGACCTCTGACTTCCGCCTGCCCGGCGAAGCTCGAAGAGCGAAGACGGGACCTCTGTCCTCTTCAATCCTTTATCCTTAATCCTTTATCCTTAATCCTTAATCCTGCACAGCGTCAGCTTTCGGTTTTGAGCTTTCCCACCGGCATCTGGCCCGATTCCATTTAGAGATTCAGGATTTTAGGATAAGCTTGGCCACCGATTCAATATGGTGGGTATGCGGAAACATATCCACCGGCTGCACTTCCAGCGCCTGGTATCGTTCTTTCAGCAGGCCAAAATCCCTTGCCATGGTCGCAGGGTTGCAGGACACATAAACAATTCTGCCCGGCGCCAACTCAAGCACACGCCGAACCACATCCTTGTGCATCCCTGCTCTTGGCGGATCGATGACCATTACATGCGGTACCGCCGTGAGTTCGGCCAGCATATTTTTAATATCTCCAAGGATGAATCTGCAATTGGAAATTCCGTTGATTCGACAGTTGTTCACGGCATCCTTTACCGCACTATCGGCAATTTCCATGCCGATCAGTGTTTCGGCTGAACCGGATAAAAATATGGCGATGGCCCCTGTCCCGCTGTAAAGATCCACGACCGTTTCCCGGCCCGAAAGATCCGCATACCCTTTTACGGTTTCATATAATCGCCGTGATGTTGTTCATCACCGATACGATTTGCGGATATGTGTTTTTCAGTCGATCGGCAAGGGGCTGAACGGTCTTTCGATGTTCTGCTGCCGTAATAATGTTGACCATCCACTGATCATATGCCCTGGAATGCCTCAGCATGACAAATCGCCAGAAGCCGGCATGGCTGCGAAGTCCGTAAACCGGCAATTCCGATGATCGGATAAATTCTCTGACGTCATCCAGAATAAGATTGCCGAGATGCGGCTGAAGCAGACATGCCCGGGTATCGATGACCTTGTAAAACGTTCCCGGGACATGAAGCCCGAGCGCAAAGTTTCTGTTCACATCCGGTGCGCCCATTTCGTCCGGCAGTAGCCACCGGCGGTCGGAACATGAAAATTCCATTTTGTTCCGGTATTCGAATATATTTTCTGAAGGGATTGTCGGATGCACCGTCACATCCCGGATCATTCCGATCCGTTCAATGGATTCTTTCACATGCTGCTGTTTGTATTCAAGCTGTTTGTCGTAATTTAAAAACTGCCATTTGCAGCCGCCGCAAAATCCGCTGTATATGCACGGCGCCTTGACCCTGAACGGAGACGGCTTAATGATGGATTCGACACGGGCTTCGGCATACTGTTTTTTTCTTTTTACAATGCGCGCAATGACGCGATCCTGTGGAACGGCCTGTTCTACAAAAACAGCCAGACCGTTAATTTTTGCAAGCCCTTTTCCGCCATAGGCGATATTGGAAATATCCAGTTCTACAAGTTGTCCTTTTTTTATTTTCATCTGTTGAAAAATATCACGATTCATGACATAGACCTTCCATGAATCAAATTCCTATCACTTTTACGTCCAACGGATTCCTTTTGAAAGGGACCCTTCATTTGCCGGAAACCGACGTGCCGCCGATTGTTATCGGCTCCCACGGACTGCTGAGCAACAGCAGTTCCCCCAAGCAGATCGCCCTTGCCCGGGAATGCAATGCCCACGGGATCGCCTATTTCAGATTCGACCACCGGGGCTGCGGCCAGAGCGAAGGTATTTTTAATGAAGTCACATCATTAAAGGCCCGTCGCAAAGACCTGATCAGCGCCGTAAACGTCATTCAACTGCGAAAAGACATCAAAAACCAGATCGGTCTTTTTGGAAGCAGCATGGGCGGAACCGTCTGTATATCCGTGGCAGATGCCCTGGATATTGATGCATGGGTCACATATGCATCCCCGGTGCGAAGCAGCTCCGTTGCTTCGGATTTGAAAAATTCGGATGAGACCATAAGCATCGACCCGATTCCGGATCAGAAGCCTCTGACATGGGACATCTCGGATCAACTCAAGCACCTTCATCACATTTTTATTTTGCACGGTGACTCCGATGCCGTGGTTCCCCCTTCCAATGCTCACGAAATCTATACAAAAGCCGGTCATCCCAAAAAATTGATCATTCAGAAAGGCGGCAACCACGTTATGAGCAACAAAAAGCATCAAAAAGATTTTCTGCGTGACGCCGTGAAATGGTTCAAGGATTGCTTTGAAGGCAAACTGTAGATAAGAGCGGTTTTTTCATTATGAGCCCTTATCTGCGAGTTCTTTCAGAAAAAATATAATTATGCCTGAGGCGAACACTTGCCACGACACTCGTCCGCCTCCGGCTCGCCCTCCGGGTGAAAATTGATGAGAAAAAAATGTCATCTTCAATTAATTAATTTAATAATTCTCATTAATTTTCATGCAAGATTCAGGTAGAAGTTTTCGTCTTAGCATATCCAGCGCTTTTACGGCGAAAATCTGTTTGTTTCTCGGCCGGCTGTTAAAGGGATAAAAAAACCTGAATCCCTCAGCCGATTTTCGATCGGCAAGACCGATACAGACCAGTCCCACGGGTTTTTCTTCGGTTCCTCCATCCGGTCCGGCAATACCACTGGTGGCAAGTCCGTAATCGGATCCGGCAATCCGTCTCACCCCGGCCGCCATCTCCTTTGCGGTTGTTTCATGTACGGCCCCGAAGCGTTCAATGACTCGGGCAGGCACGCCCAGCACCTTTTGCTTGGCTTCATTGGAATAAGTAACCCCTGAAAAAAGGAAATAGTTTGAACTGCCCGGCACATTGGTCAGCATATGGGAGATCAGACCGCCGGTGCAGCTTTCGGCAACGGCCAGCGTTGCCTTTTTTTCAGATAAAAGTCTCCCCACCTCAGCTTCCATGGGACTCCCGTTCATGGAAAACACGTAATCTTTTAATTTATTCAAAATGGCTTCAGCTGTGTCCGCTATGCTTTGATGAAGCGTTTTTTTGTTTTTTCCCCGCCCATAAAGCTTGATCTGAATTTCCGGAAATTTTGCACGAAATCCCATTGTAATCTCAGGGAACATCCCGCTGATGTCCGCCACCCGTTCGGATGTGGCCGACTCGGTCAAACCGAACGTTGAAATGGTTTTGGTTATGTAAAATTCATCGTTGACGCCCCTTAATTTTTTCATATGAGGGATTACGGTTTCGGAAAGCATTCTTTGCATTTCCAAAGGGACTCCCGGCATAAAGAAAAATACGCAGCGGTTAATTTTAAAAATGAATCCCGGGGCGGTTCCCGCTGGATTGAAAATGGGTTCGGCACCTCGAGGCAGCATGGCCTGTTTTTTGCTGGATTCCGTCATCCGGCGCCGGCGGGCTTTGAAATACCGCTCAATCCCGTGAAGTGCCGGCTGGTTCACCACCAGTTCGACGCCCGCCGATTTAGCGGCCGCCAGGGCCGTTATATCGTCGGGAGTGGGCCCCAAACCGCCGGTCACCAAGCCTGCATCCGCCCGGCCTCCGATTTCTTGAAGAACGGATACGATATGATCCATGTCGTCGCCGACACAACTGTGCCGCATGACGCTGAAGCCGTTTTCCGCAAGCACCTGTGCAATGTAAGATGAGTTTAGGTCGATAGCGGCACCGGTTCTTATCTCGTCTCCGGTGATGAGGATTTCTATGTTCATGATGTTCGTTATGTTCGTTATGTTCGTTTGGATCGTTTAATTGGTTAATGGGCATAGAGCATAGGGCATAGGGCATAGGGCATAGAGCATAGAGGGTAACTTGATCTCCGACCTCTGACTTCCGGCTTCTGACCTCTGGTTTTATTGGTTTTACTGGTTTTAAAGGCTTCCCTCTTCCTTCTTCCATCTTCCCTCGTCTAATCCCTGACCTCTGACTTCCGACTTCTGTCTTCCTTTATCCTTTATCCTTTCAGCCTTCAGCTTTGAGCTTATTCACTTCCGCCGTCTGTTGTCTGCCCTCTATCCTCACCATCCCCCAGGTCATTATAAATGGAGCGAACCTGCCGGCACATTTTTTCAAACTGATCCGGATATAGCGATTGGGCGCCGTCGCTTAACGCCTCTTCAGGCGCATGATGTACTTCGACGATCAACCCGTGGGCGCCGACGGCTACCGCCGCCCGGCTTAAAGGGATCACCTGGTCACGTTGTCCTGCGGCATGGCTGGGATCGACAATGATCGGCAGATGGCTTTCTTTAATTACGACGGAAACAGCGGAAAGATCAAGTGTATTGCGGCTGTGATGGACAAAGGTTCGTACGCCCCTTTCGCATAAAATCACCTGCGAATTTCCACCTTCCATAATATATTCCGCCGCCATGAGCCATTCATCGATGGTCGCCGCCATACCCCGTTTGAGTAAAACCGGTTTGCTGGCCCTGCCGGCCCGCCTTAATAAACTAAAATTCTGCATGTTCCGCGTACCGATCTGTATAACATCGGCATATTCCGCCACCAGATCAATTTTTTCAAGATCCATTACCTCGGTGACCACCGGCATACCGGTTTCCCGGCGCACCTTGGCAAGAATTTTCAACCCCTTTTCTCCAAGTCCCTGAAACGAATACGGCGATGTCCGAGGTTTAAAGGCGCCGCCCCTAAAGAGCTGTGCACCGCTGCGCCGAACATGCTCCGCAATGGTCAGGGCCTGGTATTCGCTTTCCACGGCACAAGGGCCGGCAATAATGGTAAGGTTCGGCCGGCCGATAGATACATTTCCCACCTGAACAATTGTGTCTTCGTGTTTAAATTCACGGCTGACAAGCTTGTAGGGCCGTGTGACGTGAATCGCATCCTTGACCCCCGGCAAGCCCAAGAACGGCGAGGCATCCACATGCCCCTCATTATTTAAAATACCGATGGACATCCGTTCTCCCCCGGGAATGGGACGCGCCGTAAAGCCCCGCTGTTCGATGACGGCAATGACGGCATCAATTTGTTCCTGTGTTGCCTTTTGATCCATTACGATGAGCATGGTCTGTTCGAACCGGCCGGCACACTCCCTTCCTCCGGTGATCCACCACCAGCGCCAATAAAAAGCGATTTGAGTTGAATGTTTCATTACCGGTTCCGATTCTAAACGTACACGAACGATAGGGTTAAGGTTTCCCCTTTCAACGTCCAATCCGAAGCTACAATTACCGGAATGCAGCCCATCTTGTCAAGATAATTTTGTACAGTGGCTCAATTGATCGAAAGCCGAGGATGCCCCATATCCACGGCATCAAGGGCGAAGCCGTAGTCGTCTACTGCAAGCCCATGATAACAAAGGAGATAGGGTATTATCGGCTTTCCCGAAGGGTAAACAAAATGATGTAATAAACATCTGATGATCACTCTGTTATATCCGCTTTATCGCAACCGATTTATGGCAGGGTAAGCGCCTGTATTTTTGAACTTTTAATATTCCTCATCATTTTGTTTACGATCATTTGAGGTATAAAATTCTTGACAAACATTTCCTAC
>JARRRC010000240.1:0-5930 GCA_037381105.1 Desulfobacterales bacterium | reverse complement strand
TCATCCATAAAAGCCCCAATGCCTTTCCTTTCTTCTTCAATGTTAATGATTCCTGCTTTCCGCTGACAAGAACCGCTACGTGATTTTCGATGCCGACCTTGCCTGAGACGGTCAATTCCGTGCCATTGAAAAAAGCGCCGATGCCGATAAGATTGGGTTCGTGTTTCGTTGTAACAGACACCGCAGAACCGGCGGGTTGAGGATGCCAAATAAAAGATGCAACCAGGATGACCATGGATATCCAAATTCTATTCCGTATCATTTTAATGACCCCCTTTTAAAGCTAACATAATATGCGGCGTAAGTAAAAGATCAAGAAGCATTTTAACCATGACGACCAAAACCAGAGATGCCAGCAGAACCTTTAGTTGATCCCCCTTGAGTTTTTTGCTGATTTTGGCCCCGAACTGTGCACCCAGTGTAGATCCTAACAAAAGGATCAATGCGAGGATAAAGTCGACGGTATGGTTACTGTAAGATTGCATGATGGTGACATCGACACACGTAAAAAGAATCTGAAACAGGCTGGTGCCGACCACGACATGCATGGGCATCCGTAAAAGGTAGACCATCACGGGCACCATAATAAAACCTCCTCCGACGCCCATAATTGCCGCCAAAATCCCCACAAAAATACCCAGCACCAGCGGCATCAGGACAGAGAGTCTCACCCCTGACTTTTCAAAGTTGGTTTGCCATGGCAGTTTGCCGATGAGTTGAGCGTATTTTGACTCTTTTTTTGGAGCTGTTGCAGATGTTTCCTTTTTTCTTAATGCCTGAAGGCTCTCAACGAACATATACGATCCGACAAAACCGAGCATCAGAACATAGGTGATTTTTATTAAGAAATCCGCATTTCCCATTTGCCTTAAAATCTTGATGACCTGAACACCCAACGTACCTCCCGTGACGCCGCCGATCAAGAGCAGGATACCCATCTTGAAATCAACATTTCCCATTTTGTAGTGGGCAAGCGTTCCGGAAGTGGAGGCGCCGACGATCTGGTTGGAATCGGACGCAGCGGCAACGGTGGGGGGTATGCCGATCATAATCAACAGCGGTGTCATTAAAAATCCTCCGCCGACCCCAAAAATTCCCGAAAGGATTCCCACTAGGCCGCCCAAACCAAAAATAAGCAATACATTCACACTATTCCCGGCAATCGGTAAATACAGGTGAAACATCATCCTCTCCTTTTCTTTGTTTTTTTAACGATTTTTTCCATGAACGACTTCGATGCGGCAATCGATCCTGTGACGTATCTTTTCAAGAAGATCTTCAAACTCCTCAAAATATCCGTCCTGAGGAACAGGGGATCCCACAACCAACATGGTGATCCTGTTCTCTTTGACGAATTTAACCAGTTCATTATCGTATTGACCATAGGTGATATAGTAATCCACCGGTGTACCGTCTGATATCCCTTCTTCGATCAACGATTCAAGACTTGACCTCATTGAAACCTCCAAGTGCCAGCAGGGCGAATTTTAATAAAAATGAAAAAAACAAACCAAAGATAAGTGTGCTATCTGATTGAATTTTAATTAATTATAAACGAAGCGGGAACATGCCCTTTTTATGAGCATATCGGCGAAGCGTTTTTGGGATCGGAATAAAGGGGGGTTTTTATTTCATATTGAAACATATCGCAGATAGTTTTATTTTAATAAAATATATCAAGGCGTTAATTTGGATACGCATTCAAGGAATGTTTCAATATGAAAAGATGGCAAACGCTTTGAACGAACCGGAATGAATCAGTTTTTATTCATCAGGCCGTATTTTTTCATTTTTCGCCATAATGTGGTACGGGGCAGATTGAGTATTTTGGAACTTAAGTTTTTATTGTAACCCGTTTTATCCAGAACTTTGGCGATATGTTGTTTTTCCACTTCTTCAAGGGCCTGTAATCCTTCTCCCTCGAAGGTGTCAAACTCGAGCTCTTGGAGATCCTGAGGCAGATCGTCGATCCGAATGACGTCGCGTTCAGCGAGGGCTACTGAGCGCTGGATAATATTTTCCAGCTCTCTAACATTACCCGGGAAATTATATTGCATTAGAATATCAAGGGCATCGGATGACATTCCTTTAATTTTTTTCTCAAAAGGGCGGCTGTATTTTTCAATAAAGTAGGAGACCAGCATAGGAATATCATCCTTTCTTTCACACAATCGAGGGAGCCTTAATGTAACCACATTCAGGCGATAAAACAAATCTTCACGAAAAGATCCTTCAGCGGTAGCCGCTTTAATGTCCTTGTTGCTTGCTGCAATGAGGCGAATATCCAAATTGACCGGTGACGTTCCACCCACACGCAGGATTTGTTTCTCCTGGATAACATGCAGCACTTTTACCTGCATGGAAAAGGGCATTTCTCCGATTTCATCAAGAAAAAGCGTTCCGCGGTCTGCAGATTCTATGAGACCGATTTTGGTAACAGATGCGCCGGTAAAAGCGCCTTTTTCATGGCCGAACAGTTCGTTGCAAATCAATTCTTCCGTGAATCCCCCGCAATTGAAAGAAATAAAGGGACGACTTTTTCTCGGACTCAATCGATGAATCGATCTGGCCACAAGCTCCTTTCCGGTGCCGCTTTCACCTTGCAGCAAGATATTGCAGTTCACGGCGGCAACTTTCTTGATCATGGCGAAGATTTCCTGCATCGCCCGGCTGGTACCGATAAAACCTTTAAGAATATCCTGCCCGTCAATGGCCTGGCGAAGACGTCGATTTTCCTCTCTGAGTTCTATTTTTTCTCTTGCGCCTTGTGCAAGCAGACGGATTTCATCCAATTTAAAGGGTTTGGTTACATAGTGATAAGCTCCCGTTTTAATCGCGTCGATGGCCGAGTCAATGGATCCGTGTCCCGTAATGATAATAACTTCCACATTGTCATAACGCTTTTGAATTTGGGAAAGAACATCCATGCCGTTTACATCCGGAAGTTTTAAATCGAGAAATATGACATTAAACGACTCCTGAACCATGCGTTCCCAAAAAGACTCACCATTCTGAAAGGATTCCACCGCATATCCTTCTTTTTCAAGGGCTTGTTTGAGTCGGCGGCATACTGTTATTTCATCGTCAACAACGGCGATTTTAAGCTGCATGTTCCGATTTATTTTCCTCATTTGCGGCTATCGGCAAGTATATTGAAAACGTGGTTCCGATGTTCATTTCACTTTTTACTTCAACGTAACCGCCATGTGTTCGAATGATACCATATACCAGGGAAAGCCCCAGGCCTGTTCCCCGACCGACGGGCTTGGTGGTATAAAACGGATCGAAGATATGTTTCATATCTTCGGGTTTTATCCCGATCCCGGTGTCCGAAAAATCGATTCTTATATAGCCGTCCGGGCCGGGTCCGGTACGAATGGTAATGATATTTTCTCCGGATAAATCTTTCATAGCCTGGATTGAATTCAACAGAATATTAATAAACGCCTGCTGCAGATCTTGGCTTCTTCCTTTGATGGGGGGCAGATTTTTGCTGTTTTCTCTTTTGAGATGGATGCCGGTTACCATAATCTGATTCTTTATGAGTTTCATCGTACGATCCAAAACGTCATCAATACGAAGTTCCAACAACAACGGGCGTTCGGTTCTCGAAAATTCCAGCAGATTTTTGACGACCTGACCGGCCCTGTCTGCCTGGGCGAGAATTTCCATCATCATTTCCGAAGCTTCTTCTTTTGTCATTTCAGTAAATTCTTCCATTAAGCTTTCTGCGGTCAGAGAAATATTGTTCAGAGGATTGTTCAGTTCGTGAGCGATGCCTGACGTAAAGGTGCCGATGGATGCCATTTTTCTTGATTGCAGCAATTGTTCCTGTTTGGTTTCGAGTTGTTTGGCCATCTCATTGAATGTCTCTATGAGATGGGTAACTTCATCTTCTCTTTCCGATTCATAAACAATGGGTCTGAATGTTCCCTTTGCCGCCTCTTCGGTCGCTTTTTGCATCAAGGCGACCGGTT
The DNA here is from genome assembly GCA_037381105.1 of Desulfobacterales bacterium. Taxonomy (GTDB): domain Bacteria; phylum Desulfobacterota; class Desulfobacteria; order Desulfobacterales; family UBA11574; genus UBA11574. Next base: position 1,953 of record JARRRC010000240.1, on the reverse strand, counting down.
TTAGGATGCCTTTTGAAATGAGTTGAAGAATCAACACCACAAAGATAACAAAGCTGATCAAAAACACCATGGGAATGATCCCGATACGGTTAATGTCCTTTTGAATTCGATGCCGCTTGGTGATAATCAGTTCATTGGCGAAATCAACCATTTTTTTGCCTTTTGACCGGATCATTTCAACATCAAGTTCCGCCTTTTCAGACTTAACACGCCTCATATTTTCGTCTAATATGGTTTTGTAAGCCTCTAAGTCGTCCTGAAATAGTTTAAATTTTTCCGCTCCCATAATCCGTACAACATCTTTGGAAAGTTCACGGGAAAAATCTTCGACCTTAAAAAAGTAAAAAATGGTCTGATTAAGACTGCCGATATCTTTAAAATAAATAAAATTTTTCTCATAGCGTCTCATTTCAAGGATATTGTCGCGAAAGTCGTCAAATTTCTGGATTAATTCCAATTTTCCCTGAAGAGAAAATATATAATGGTAATATATCACATGAAGCGCACCGATGAATACCAGGCAGACAATCAATAAAACCGTGACTTTGCTTTTTATCGTTTTCATCAATCCAGTGATTATCCCAGTTTTTTCAACAGATTTTTGAGTTCTCTGACTGCATGAGCCGATTTGTCGAGAGCGGACTTTTCTTCATCTGTGAGCGTGATTTCGATGATTTGTTCAACACCGCCGGTGCCCAGTTTTACAGGTACACCGATAAAAAGGTCATGATACCCGTATTCACCCTCAAGATAGGCTGCGCAGGGAAGAATTTTCTTTTTGTCTTTGAGAATCGATTCAGCCATTTCAACGGCGGCCGATGCCGGTGCATAAAAGGCGCTTCCTGTTTTGAGAAGTCCCACAATCTCCGCACCGCCATTGGCGGTTCTTTTTACCAGTGCGTCGATCCGTTCTTTCGGGAGCAATTCCGTAATCGGAATTCCGGCGACAGTAGAATAGCGAGGCAGGGGAACCATGGTATCTCCATGACCGCCAAGAACAAAGGCCGTTGTATTTTCTACGGAGACATTAAGTTCCATGGCAATAAATGTCCTGAATCTTGCCGAATCAAGTACGCCGGCCATACCGATAACACGATTTTTGGGAAAACCGCTGGTTTCATAAGCGACATGACACATGGCGTCAAGGGGATTGCTGACAATAATCAGCACGGCATCCGGAGATTGTTTCGCCACCTCCTGAACAACACTTTTCATAATTTTCGCATTGGTGCTTAAAAGATCGTCCCGACTCATTCCCGGTTTTCTGGGAATACCGGCAGTGACAATCACAATATCAGAATTCGCTGAAGCTTCATAATCGCTGGACCCTGTCGGATGAGCATCATGTTTTTCAATGGGTGCAGCCTCGGCAAGATCGAGTGCTTTACCCTGAGGCAACCCATCAATAATATCTACCAGCACGACGTCACACAGCTCTTTTTCTGCCAGTCGTTGGGCGGCAGTGGCACCGACATTCCCGGCCCCGACGACGGTAACTTTTTTGTCCATAATGATTCTCCTTTACAATGAATAAAATGCAATGTCCTGAGGAACCTGCAATACGTTTTTCCCTTAAAAACTGCAATTGAAATTACAGATTTAAAGGGGCGGTTTAAAACGATACAAAAGTAAAAATCTTAATTTTGATAACATAAAATCGAATGTTGTCAATATATTTATAGGATAATCTCATCTTCTTATGCTTGACATATGGTATTTGCCGGGATAAAAAATGTGGTGACATTTTAGCCCTTTGAAATTATAATAATCCATACGCTTCACGTCTTGAATCCCAATATTACGTTTTGAAGTCGAAGGCGGGAATAAATTTTTAACTCAAGTTTCGCACCTTAAAATAGCTAAAAAGTCTCTGATACCGCAGGCCAAAAGAAATTTTTTAAGGTAAAATATTGCTCTGTTGCATCATCGTACGGCGCCAATTTAAAAAGTGAA
>JARRRC010000239.1:0-4475 GCA_037381105.1 Desulfobacterales bacterium | reverse complement strand
TTTTTCTTTTTCCGACGGATCGACTTCTTTGGGACAAACCACCTTTTCCAAACGGATCCTTTTTCCTTCCATGGTAAATTCTTCGCCGTTAATATAAATATCTCGGAGTATCCAGGTGACCACCTGGAGGGGAACTTGCAGCAGCAGCAGTTTGACACGATACCAGTCTTTTTTTATATCCGGCGAGATGTCTTCTATCCTCGCAAATGATACCGGCTGATCTTCAAAATATACGAGTACGACATCATTTTCCGTTGTCATGATTTCACCCTGCCTTATCTGAAACGAAAAAATTTTCACGCACAAATCTTAAGTGTTTTATTATCACAACACCAAGGTTTGGCAATGCTTATTTTTTTAAAATGAATAATTATTCATATTTATTTTTTGATACTGCAGATACACTATAATACTTTCAATTGGATGGCAACACTTTTTATCATAACATAATTTGTTGATTATACTATTTATTTATATTATCTTAAATTGCTAAAAATATTCGTTTTCTCTTGACAGATCGAGATATCTTCTGATAAGTAAATGAATGGGCATTCATCATTTAGAACACCATTTTTTACAGGAGGCTATCATGGTCAAAAAAATCAGGCAGGCAGCGGTCATTGGTTCCGGAGTGATGGGTGGAGGTATCGCTGCATTACTGGCCGGCGCCGGCATACAAACGCTGTTACTGGATATCGTTCCGTTTGATCTTAAGGAAGAAGAAAAAGAAGACCCGGTTGCCAGAAACCGAATCGTGAAAGCCGGTTTGGATGCGGTTCTGCTGTCGAGTCCACCCCTTTTGATGCAAAAACAAGATGTTGATCGTATCACCATCGGCAATCTTGAAGACGATATGGACAAAATTTCAGAATGCGACTGGATTGTGGAAGTGGTGGTAGAAAATCTGAAAATTAAACAGGATATTTTTAAACGGATTCAAGCAAAAAGAAAACCCGGCGCCGTTGTTTCCTCAAATACCTCAGGACTTCCTCTAAAAGCCATGTCCCAAGGTCTCGGTCTGGATTTCAAACAGCATTTTTTAGGCACGCACTTTTTTAATCCGGTAAGATATATGCACCTTCTGGAAATAATAAAAGGTGAGAATACACATCCTGAAGTTGTTGAATGCATGTCTGATTTCGGAGAACGGATTCTGGGTAAAGGTATCGTAAGCGCCAAAGACACTCCCAACTTTATCGGAAACAGAATCGGCGTTCAGGGAATTGTCAAGGCCATGCAGCTCATGGTCGAAGACGGTCTCTCGATTCCTGAAGTGGACGCCCTTTTCGGAACTGCCATGGGCAGACCCAAAACCGCTATGTTCAAGACATGCGATATTGTCGGCCTCGATACCCTGGGTCATGTTGCCAAAAACACCTATCATCTTGTGGCCGGCGACGAACAGAGAGACAGTTTCATCCTTCCTGAATTTGTTGACCGAATGATCCAAAAGAATCTGTTGGGCAAAAAAACCAAAAGCGGCTTTTACAAAACCGATCTGACGCCTGAATGGAAAAAGATTCGAAAGGTCATTGATCCTGAAACATTAGAATATTCGGAATATGGTCCACCGGACTTTCCGTGCCTTGCAGAGGCCAAGAAGGCGAGAACACTGAGCGAGAAAATAAAAGCCATTGTTTACGGCAAAGACAAAGGCGCAAAATTTGCCTGGAAAGTGGTGGCCGGCGGCCTCATTTATGCTGCCAACAGGATCCCTGAAATTTCAGATTCCATTGTCGATATCGACAATGCCATGAAATGGGGATTTAATTTTGAGATGGGTCCCTTTGAAACCTGGGATGCCATCGGTATTGAATCTTCCGTCACAAAAATGGAAAAGGACGGATTTAAAGTCCCTGAAAAAGTAAAGCGAATGATTTCAGCGGGTCATTTGTCCTTTTATAAAATCGATAATGGCAAACGTCTCGCATATAACTTCATGACCGAAACCTACACAGAGATTCTTGTCGATAAAGCAACGGTTTCTCTTAAAACCTTAAAAGATTCGGGCAACCTCGTTCGGACCTGCGCATCCGCTTCGTTAATAGATCTTGAGGACGGCGTCTTCTGCTTGGAATTTCACACCAAGATGAATGCCTTGAATAAGGAAATAATCGAATTCCAACAGGAAGCCATGAACTATGTAGAAGCCAACGGCCTGGGGCTGGTCATCGGAAACCAGGCCCAGGGAATGCCGGGAGCCTTTTCGGCGGGCGGTGATCTTTTGTTTATGGCAGGCTTGGCAAAAGAGAGAAAATATTCTGAAATCGATCATTTTCTGCGCATGGCACAAGACGGCATTCAAAAAGAAAAATATTCGAACTTTCCGGTAGTTGCCGCTCCTTACGGTATGACCCTGGGCGGCGGATGCGAAGTATGTCTCGGCGCCGACAAGATGGTGGCCCATGCCGAACTTTACATGGGGCTGGTTGAGATCGGCGTCGGTCTGCTGCCATCGGGCGGCGGATGTTTAAACCTGTGGAAAAAATTCATCCAGACCATTCCCGAGGCCGTCACCGATATCGATCTTGCCAAGTTTTTCGTGCCGGTATTCATGTCCATTGCACTGGCCAAAGTATCGACCTCGGCTGCCGACGCCAGGGCCAACGGCTTTTTAGGACCCGTGGACAGAATCGTTTTTAACCGGGATCGCCTGATTGGTGAAGCCAAAAAGGAAGTTTTGAGAATGTCCGATGAAGGCTATGCACCACCAATAAAAAAACCGATACGGGTTATGGGCCAGGCTGCCCAGGGCATGATTGAAGTTGAAATTTTCAATATGCTCCAAGGAAAATTTATCACCGAGTACGATGCGCACCTGGCAAGAAGGATCGCCTATGTCATCAGCGGAGGAGACGTACGGGACAACAGTATCGTGGAAGAGGAGGTTATACTCAATCTCGAAAGAGAAGCCTTTGTCGATTTTTGGAAAGAAGAAAAAACCATGGCAAGGGTTGAACATATGTTAAAAACCGGTAAGCCCTTAAGAAATTAGAAAAATCATTATTTAAATTTGAAAAAAATCATTATTCATATTTCCTATTCAAATCGGGGAAAAGGCTATTTTTATCTGATAACCAACTGAGACCTTTTTAAAAAGCAAATTTTTGTTCGAGTTCAAGGAAGGCGAGAATTTTAACCGCAGACATACATTGAGTATTTCGAGGATTAATATTTGAGCCTGACACGGAAATCGGGCAAAAAGGGGCTTTTAAAAAAGGTCTCAAAGGAGGGAATAAAAATGAGAGAAGCCTACATCGTCCAATCCATCAGAACCCCCGGCTGCAAAAAAAGCAAAGGAGCTTTTAAAGATACAAGACCGGAGGATCTGCTCGCCTTTATCCTGAAAACCGCTGTGGATAAAACGCCGAACCTTGAAATGAAAGATGTGGAAGACATCATGATCGGATGTGCGTTCCCCGAAGCAGAACAGGGGCTGAACATCGGCCGAGTCGCCTCGCAGATCGCAGGATTCCCGGTTCAGGTAACCGGTGCTACGGTCAATCGGTTCTGCGCCTCGGGCCTTGAGGCGATCGCCCTTGCTTCATTGCGCGTTATGTCCGGATGGTCGGATATCGTCATTGGCGGAGGTCTGGAGTCCATGACCTATGTTCCCATGGGCGGAAATCTACCCAGACCCCATCCGGATTATTCTAAAAAGCATGCCGGTCTTTATGTCTCCATGGGAATCACCGCTGAAATCGTTGCCAAAAAATATAATGTATCCAGAAAAGAACAGGATGAATTCGCGTATCTCTCTCAAATGAAAGCCGCCGAGGCTTTGAATAAAAACCTTTTTGCCGAAATCGTTCCTACACCGGCACATCAGTTTGTTCAGGACAATAACGGCACTTACCGGAAAGAGACTTTTCTTGTGGATCATGACGACGGCATACGACCTTCCACCACCCTGGAGGGATTGGCCGATCTGAATCCGGTATTTGCGGCAGGCGGAACGGTAACTGCCGGAAATGCTTCCCAGACCACCGATGGTGCGGCCGCAAGCATTATCATGAGCCCCCAAAAGGCGGATGCCCTCGGATTGAAGCCGATAGCCAAGATGAAATATTATACCACCATAGGGTGCAAAGCCGAAGAGATGGGGGTTGGACCTCGATACGCCATCCCGAAGCTTTTGAAAATGGCCGGCATGGATATGGGTGATATCGGCCTTTTTGAAATCAACGAGGCTTTTGCATCCCAGGCGGTCTATTGTATACGGGAACTCGGCATCGACATGGACCGGGTCAATATTCACGGCGGCGCCATTGCATTGGGGCATCCGTTGGGGTGCACGGGCGCCAAACTGTGTGCAACCCTGCTGGCCAATATGAAAGAACGGGGGGTGAAATACGGCATTGAATCCATGTGCATCGGCGGAGGCATGGGAGCCGCGGCGCTGTTCGAGCTGTGCGAATAAACCGTCACCCGTTTTTCTGCTCAAAGGTCTTCATGAAATCGATCAGGGCTTTGAC
>JARRRC010000238.1:2569-9863 GCA_037381105.1 Desulfobacterales bacterium | reverse complement strand
ATTCACCTTTTTTCTTTCAAGCCTTATGATGTTCTCAGAAAACATTCTTAGCGCTCGGCCGACTTCGCGTATACTGACCTCCATATCTTTGGCATCTTTTTGGCTTAGGCCTATTCTTTCAACTTCCTGCCGGTATCTATCGAGGTTCGAATGAAGCTTTCTTAAATTTTCGGCCCCAACCGCCATGAGTATGTTTGACCGCATGTTGTCGATCGTTTGTTCACTCTCATATAATTCCTTCTTAATCGATTGAAGCGCTGACTTATCTTTATATAAAAAATAGTTTTTCTCCGAGAGTCTCATTTTCAGAAACGATGCATTGAGAGAATCCGCTATTTCGATAAAGCTCAACTTAGCGTGCATCAGATTGAATTCACGATAGGAAAAAGCGGCAATCAAGGCAATCGTAATAATACCGAGGGCATTGCCGAGAACGATTTTATGAACCAGTTTCATGAGATATATCGTTCAGTAAACCGGTATGACATCCACGCGCACATCTTTTAAGTTGTGCATTTCCATCAAAATTGCACGAATGTCTTCCGTTATCGCTTCCTCCTGTTTTAAACTCCGCCTGATATGAACAACAACCGTATGGTCCTCAACAGAAACCTCGACGTCATGGTAAAAGTTCATTAAATCCGACTTAATCTTTGCAGCCAGACTTGCGTTCATAAGAATTTGACGAAATTCCGGAGTCGTCTGAAAAGAAGGAAGCTTTACAGCATTTAGAATTTTGGTTACCGCATCATCTATCGTCAATCTGCCGATAACCAGGCCAAGATCATACAAACTAAGATCCCAAGGATCTTTTTCATGGAAATAGACGGCCCATTTTTTTCGTTCCTTATCGAATCTTTCTATGGCCTTCAGCGCTTCCGTTTCCGAAACATTTTCCCGTCTCATTAAAACTTTTACCCGTTCTTCGGATGTCGCGGAAACCATAACCCGAAGGATGTTGGGTATGCCGCTGAGCAAGAAATGCCCCGCAAGTCCATGATAAACCAGGTTGTCTTCCGCTACGTATTCCAAAAGCGCGGAACGGATATATGCAAGGTATTTCTTTTTTGCAAAACTGAATCGATCAAGAATCGATGGGGCTTTTTCAATCGCCTGTCGCAGGTAATCTTCCGGAATGTCAAACTCTTGTGAAGCAAGACTGATCACCTCTTTAGAGACACACTTATAGTTCAGCGCTTCTGCGACCCTTTCCGCAATCTCCGTGCCATGACTATAAGAAGCTCTGGAGATGACGATGATAGCCATGGGTAACCTCCTCTGTCTAAAACATCAAAAAATAGATGAAATGTTCATAATAATTTTTCAACATCCTGTCCGCGCATCTTTTCACTTGGGCATGGGAGCCAGCCCCAGTACTCCGATCATAACGATGATGCCGCCAAAAACAGCCAATGAACCGTACAGCCACTCCTTTTCTTTAAAGAGCGCAAACCCGGCAAGGAAAAGCGCCGGAGCCACTGAAAAAACACCCAGTGAAATTCCAAATGCAGTCAGGCCGTCGCCTGTGGTGAGACAGGAAAGATACCAGTGCCCATTCGGGAGTGCACCGGTTGCACCCTGCCACGCTTGAGCGACGGTCTCGCCTTTCCAGACCGAAGTCATCCAATAAGAGACCGGTACGAAATTGTCTCCCATAAAGGCCAGCACCGAACCGATAATTACGATTAAGGAGCCGACCAATACTCCCCAGTAAACGATTTCTCCGTATATCAAACCAGCAAGTGGCGCCTTGGGTTTTTTTGTTTGCATAAACTCTCTCCTATAAAATGGGTATATTTATCCCAAATGCCTCTTCAATGCCGCGTACAATCAGCTTGATTGATGAAATTACCAGAATTCCAATCAGGATTTTCCGCACAAAGCCAGCCTGGATTCTGATTAAAAGGTGTGCGCCCAAAATCCCTCCGACAACCTGTCCCAACATCCACGGAGCTGCAAAAACGGCAATGAGTGCGCCGTATGTTATGTAAGTCCAAATGGCGGTGGCATTGCTGATGGCCAGCAATACCCCGCTGCACGCAGCCGCAATTTTTACCGGCGCCATCATGACAAGATTCAGTGTTGCGGTGAGAAACGCTCCTCCGCCGAGTCCGAAGAAACCCCCTATAAATCCAAGAGCAATAAAAATAATTGCACCCGCAAAGGATCTTGTCAATTGGTAATGAACCACTTTCCCCAGGGATTCTTCCCAATAAGAACCATTTAGCCCCAATTTAACGGAAAGTGAATCAATGCGTTCGGGTTCCGGATACTCGGTTTTGCCTCCTCCGGTAAATAAAAACCAGGCGACGACAAGCATGAGAATTCCCAGTGACAGCCGAACAGCACCGTCACCGATTTCTCCCAAGCTCTCGTGCAGGTAAATGGCGCTGACACTTCCTACAAGCGCCCCGAAAGTGATGGGCACACCACAGTAAAAAACCAGCTTTATGTCGGCCAGCTTACTCTTCATAAAAGGGCCTGTGGAAATCAACCCGCTGAACATGGCCACCACCAGGCCGGTCGCCCTTATGACCAGGCTGTCCAGGGAGGTAAAACCCAGCATAATGGGCGTGAATATCACCCCGCCGCCGATGCCGCCGATAACCGCCAGGGTCGCTATGGCGGTACTGATCAGAAAGGAGCCGACGATGATAAGCCATATGGATGTCGCACTGAGGGTCTGGGTGCTTTGTACTTCTGAAAATACCCCCATGACAATATAACCGCCGACGATCAGCATAATCAGTATGCTCAGCTCCGGTACATGGGTAATTAAAGACCATAACCGCTGCTTACCGGTGCGCTTTATTTCCGGTTAACGGTTAAAAGAGATGAGAAAAGAATCCACTATGAGCGAATACATGGATAATGAACAGGTGGCTGCTTGATATTCTTCGATGGCTCTGAACTTGAGTGGGTTTAATCGGACGGCTTTGATAGCAACAGGACGAGAAGGATCCAACAAAGAATTTAAGCGCAAAATAAGGCTACAGAAATTGCGCCGCAGCGCACGGCTGTTCCAAGCCTGAAATGTTGTTTAAATTCTCAGTCGGTAGGCTTCCGAAGGAAAGCAAAATAACGCTGCTGCCTGGCACCGAACCATTGAAATAAGCGATTCTTTAAGGGCCGACGACATTAGCGTCACTTCATGGTCACTCATCTCGGAAGCATCGGGGATATCGATATCGGTATCTGATAGGACATTCGTTATATCAATATCAGTGGAGATGTAGGGATAACTAAAAAACTTTGAAAATCGAAAGGTTTTATCCGGGCTGTGGTGTTTTGCAGCCCGGGTTGTACTTTGACGGCTGTAATTGAAATCCACACAAAAGTTGTTAATATCATCTGTTATCAGGGAATCTGAACCGAAGGCATAGGATGATAGAAGAACACTTGAAATTATAATAAATAATTGAAGTTTTTTCATTTGCTATTTATGAAAAAGAGATAACATGGTCGAGCTTTGTCATTGCCCGGTATTTTCAGATTACCCTCAAATAAGAGCATAAAAATAATTTTTAGAACATATCAGTAGATGTTTGTCAAGGTTATTTTTTGGGTGAAGGTACGACCTTTCTGCCACCCGCCATATTCTGGAGTATTTTCTTGATTTGATCCAATTCTTTGCCGTACTGGCTCCAATTCCCCTGTTTGAGATATTCCAAAGCCTTGTGGTAGTGATTGAGAGCCTCTTGTGCCATGACAGAAAGAGGACCGGTGGGCAGGCCGATGAAAGCTTTTTGTTGTTGTTCCTTCGGCACCCCCGCCACAGAAAAAGCCGCCCGCAAAGCCGTATCGAGATCCTTTTCCATTTCCAATTGTCCGTCCTGGACCGCAATCACCCGTTTCAACTGCGGTATCTCACCCTGTTCCGACTGGAGATAAACGGGCTCTACGTAAATAAAGGAGTTGGCTATGGGGATGATGAGCAGATTCCCTCGAATGACGCTGGAGCCTCGTTGGCCCCACAGCGTCAGCTCCGAAGATATGCTCGGCTGCTGGTTAATGCGCGCCTCTATCTGCATGGGTCCGTAAATCAACTTCTCCTTGGACAGCGTGTAAATCAAAAGCTGTCCATAGTTGTCGCCATCGCAGCGGGCGCACATCCAAGCGACCATATTATCTTTTTTCGACGGCGTCAACGGAAGCATCAGGATGAATTCCACCGATTCGGTACCCGGCAACCTCATGATGATATAATAAGGGAGTATGGATTGTTGTGTATTCTTGTATATCTCCTGAGGGATGCTCCACAAATCCTCTCGGTTGTAAAAAACCTGCGGATCGATCATATGATAGGTAGAATACATCTGTGCCTGGATGATAAACAAGTCCGTGGGGTAACGAATATGTGCCCTCAGAAATCGAGGCATGTCTTTTGCCGGTTTGAACAAGTCGGGAAATATTTTACTGTAAGTCTGAACCAGGGGATCCGAAGGGTCGATGACGTAGTAAGACACGTCCCCGTCATAAGCGTCAATAACGACCTTGATCGAGTTTCGGATGTAATTGATTCCGCTAACGTCCTTGCTCTGATTTATGGGTTCTGAATAAGGAAACATGTTGGTGGTCGTATATGCATCATGAATCCAATATAGATGACCGTCCTCGCCCACTACGATATAGGGATCCGAGTCATATGCAAGAAAGGGCGCTATTGTCCGATCCCTGTCCGTAATGACACGGTGGAACATGACACGGCTCTTGTTGGTGATGTAAGAGGACAGAATAATATTCACATCGGACAGATCCAGAGCGTAGACCAGTCTTCGAAAATAGCTTGAAAGCTGCACGCCGCCTTTTCCATGATACGAGGCATACACATTCTGATTGCCTTTAGGGTAGTCGAATTCTTTGGTGGTGGTATGGACAATGGTAAATTCATCGGTTTCTTCACCATAGTAGATTTCAGGTTGTGTGATTGTTATGGACGTACTGGATCGGGGCGGGATGTCCTGGACAATGAAATTGGGCAGACCGTCCGGGGTGACTTCGTTGACGGGACTCATGACGATCCCGTAGCCATGGGTATAAACGAGGTGCATATTAACCCATGTTCTCGCACGGCTGGGAAGCTGCGATGCAGGCAGTTCCCTGGCGGCAATGGCCACTTCCGTGTATTTATTTTCTAGGTGGTAACGGTCCACATCCACGCTTTTGAAATCATAGTACAGCCTTATTTCCTGCAATTGCTTGTAGGTTTGAATCAACGGCCGGCGATCCCACAGGCGGATATTGTGGATGGTGGATTCGTTTTTCTTGATATCGTCGTACGACATGCTGTTCTTTACCGAAAACGGCTCCTCCCGGGCCTTATCGAATCCATAAGCCATGCGGGTGAACCTGATGTTGTTCTTTATGTAAGGTGTTTCTTTGGTCAGTTCATTGGGCTTTACCACATATTGTTCGATGATGCCCGGATAAATCCAGGAAAAGCCGACGAGAACAACACAGTATGTTCCGATGACATAAACCACCCACTTCCATCTTTTCAAAACGGGCATGACGAACAGCAAAACGGCCAAGAGAACGCTCAAAATCAAAAGAACCCGATAGGCAGGTAACTGTGCATGAACATCCGCATAACTGGCGCCATATGCGACGCCGCTGTTGGAATACATCAGTCCAAAAATCTTCAGCCAGTAAGACCAGGCCAGCCTCAGAGCAAACAATCCACCCAGTGCCACCAGATGGACTTTTGCCCTGGTATTGATAAAGAAGCGGTTTCCTTGAGCGCCTATGGCCTGATCCAGATAATAGGACAGACCAACGCCGACAATCACCAAGATGAGTGCAAATAAGCACCACTGGAGTAAAAAATTGTAAAGCGGCAGCTTGAAGACATAGAATCCGGCATCCTTGGAAAATATGGGATCCGCAATGCCGAATTGAGATTGATGAATGAACTGCAAAAAAGTCATCCAGGAATTGGACGCGCTCAGTCCCATGATGAACGAAAAGAACAAAATAATGAGCGCCCATACATAGGAAGCGTATCTTTCATGTAAGAGAATATCGAGGAAGGTGGCCTGTGATTGAGGAGCAACCTCTCGGAAGGATCGAGACGGTGCCCCCCACTTCCTGGCGATAAAAATATTGATCCCCCCAAAAATGGCGAAGATGAGAAAAAACACTCCAAAGGCCAAGAACTTTGCCCACAAAACCGTAGTAAAAACTTGGGCAAAACCCATATTTTGGAACCAAAGCCAATCGCCGTAGTAACGCATAAATACAATCAGCAACACCAAAGCGACAATTGCCGACCCTATAACAACCAATAGCATTTTCTTCTGCTTCATAAGATAGTCTCCCCAATGTTAAGGGGTCAGTGAAAGTAAAGTGACGAGAATTTCCTTTTTTAAGACCGGAATCAGGCCAAATTTAAATTTGTATCATAATCCTCCCGGCCGTTAGTATGGCGGATATTTCAGCAGGTATAGATAAGCTGCCGCAGCTTCATCCGCCGTGATATAAGGATATGCCGGCATTCTCTGTCCACCCATCATCATCCTGGATCCCAGTCCAACTGTCCAGACAATGCTTTGCATCGACTGTTCGTATGGAAAACTGGCCAGTGATGGGATAATCCCTTGCATCATCCCCATACGCCCCCTTCCGGGCCCCAAGGCGTCGTGACAGATATGACAGGTTCCCTTCACCAGGTGCTCGCCCACACGGGAGACGGATTGTGTAACGAGAATTGTTTTCCCCTTCGCCTCAGGGACTCCAACATGCACCTGGAGATACTGGATCAAGGCATTTATTTCTTCTCCTTCAAGATGCCTGAACGGAGGCATTTTATTGCTCCCCTTCTGAAGCAGCTGAAGGATGTTTCCCAACGCCAGTTTAGCAACTTCCTTTGCCAGATCCTTATTCATTGGCTTGCCTGATTTCTTGGCCCGCTCTTGGATAAGTGCGGGCGATGTTCCCTGAAACGGCGCGATGAGCGAGTGGATTTCAGGCGGTGCCCCATTACCGTTCGGTCCATGGCAAGACCGGCAATTCAAACGATAGAGGTCAATACCGGCGAGCAAAAACCTCTCCGCCGTCAGTTTTTCGACTTCAGAGGGACTGAGTTGATAGTTGGAATATGATCGTCCCATCATTCCCCCCATACCCATTCCCGTTCGGTCGTCTAAGGGTGCTGCTTCCACTGGAAATTTCGGTTCTTTCCGGGGTGATGGCGGCGGCGGCCCATAGCCTCCCATCTCTCCCATTGGAGTGGTGTTGATGTCGAAGACTCCGATTTGCTTGAGCCAACTGGGACCACGGACAGGCGTCACCTTAT
>JARRRC010000238.1:0-2529 GCA_037381105.1 Desulfobacterales bacterium | reverse complement strand
TCGGCTTTCCATTATCCCCAAACACGAAAACAGCCGTTAGAACGATAAAAAATCCAATAAGTACCGGACCAATAAAAGCTGCAATTCGAACTCGCATGATCGCCTCCTTAACCTTATGATAATATCTAAAAGATGTTTAGAAGTGGTTTTGGATGTGGCTAGTAACGGGAACTGATTTGAACGAAGTCCTTTCTAACGGTATGACAAGTGACAATTAATATAAGAATATCGGATATCGATCATATTGTCAAGTTGCTTTGAAGCAGTTTCAATATTTGTTCTTCTAATCACTTTACAATCAAGACGGAATCAGAATGCCACCGCTGCCAAGTCCCGGAATCAAATGCCCCGTCTGCGTTTCGCAGACGGGGCATGGCTAAATACGATGCCAATTTGAGCCAATAAGGCTAGCTGCCGCTCTTGCTCTTGATCCAGGGTTTACCCAGCGGCAAATTAATACCGGCCTCTGCAAAAACCACATGGGCCATAAGATACCAGGCCAGCAGAGCACAGACGATAAGATCCCAGGCAGCGATCGTGCCCAAAACCGCGCTGCCGGCCCTAAGAACAAGGTGAGAAATATCCAGGCAAGCGTACCGTGATGTTTCATTGCGGCGATAAACAGGATTCCGGTAAAAATGGTCCATACCACAAGGAACCATCCGAGATCAGGACCCGTTAATTTTAGGACAGGGTAAACATTTATGAGTTCTTTATTGGTTCCAAAAATAAGATAAAAACACAAAGAAATCCAGAATGCGCCGTATCCGGTAAATGCGCAAAAACCAAAGTTATTGCCGGTCTTGAACTCCATTAAACCCGCAATTAATTGGGCACTGCCTCCAAATAAAAGTCCCAGCCACAGCACGGGTCCGATTCCGACCCAGCCAAGGTTGTGGAACTGTAAAATTAACGTGGTCATGCCAAATCCGCCAAGACCAACAACAGCGGGATTTCCAAGTTTTGCTTCACTCATTTGATCCTCCTTTTGAATTTACATGATTGAGTATTTTTATAAGCCAAGATCATTTTTGATCCCTAACCCGAATATTTGCAGTAGAAAACTATAGCTGCGCATCTGAATGCCTTGCAAATGAACGCATCAGGCGCGTGAAATATCCGGGCTAACACGATCAAAGATCAAGCGTTAGGGCGATCGGCATTTTGCAAAATATGAGTAACAATACATATTATCAGGCACCTGTGTTTGATGATCCGTGATTCCTCTGTCGTTCTTCTTTAAACGACGCTTTGGTTCGATTTAATAAAGATGAGAAAAGGATCCGCTATAGGCTGTGAACTGCCATTTGGGATTAACAGGTGTTTGATTGATATTCTTCGGTAGCTTTGAAGGTGAACGAGTTACATCGAATTGTGTGAACAGAATGAAACGACCCGAAAAAGAATTTAAGCGCAAAACAGGACTCTGGGAATTGCGCAGCAGCGAACGGCAGTTCCAGGCTTGCAATCTTGTCTAAATTCTCAGTCGGAACGCTTCGGAAGGAAAGTGGAATGCGTTTGCTCTCGAGCAGCGCACCGTTAAAATCGGCGCACTTTCAACAACCCTTGATGAGAGTGTCACTCCATGGTTATTGATCTTGCCGTCTTCGGGGATATCAATGGCGGTATCGAACTGGATATCAGTGCTTCCGGCCTTAACAGATATATAGGGATAACCCAAAAGCTCTGAAAAAAGGAAGGGTTTTTCCGGGCTGTTGTGTCTTGCCGCCCATAATGCACCTTGAAAGCTGCGGCCGAAATCCACACAACCCCTGTTAACATCAACTTTTATCAATAAATCCGCAGCACAGGCGTAGGATGCCAAAAGAACACTTAAAATTATAATAAATAACTGGAGCTTCCTCATTTGCCCTTTTTGTTTAAGAGGTAACGAAGACGAACTTGAGGCATTGCTCAATGTTTTATATGAGACCTTTGAAAAGCGCTCCCTTTTATCCAATTTCTGCGTCAGGCTCGGATTTTAATCCTCGAAATACTCAATGTATGTCTGTGGTTAAAATCTTCGCCTTCCTTGAACTTGAATAAAATTAAACATTTTTCAAAGGTCTCATATCAATCGCAGATTACGCTGATATATAAATATTTGAAACATATTAATCAATGTTTGTCAAGGTTGTTTTTGTTGAAGCTGCAACCGGTTAAGACCGATCCATAAGAAATCCGGCCCGGCATATCGCTTGTGCATCTTTTCTCGGGAAAGGACGGCCGGCTATAGAAAAACCGGTCCACGGATAAGAATTGTCTTTACTGATATGGGGATTTGGAAGCATTAAAGCAGCATGGCGCAATACAAAGTGTTCCAATAAATACGTGGCAGGTCCGAGTCTCAAACAAACCAAACTGCCTGCAATTGTCAAATCGGATCTAATCGGATACCGATTTAAACGTTTTTCTCCAAAGCGGATGAAACTCGGATGGTGCCCCGTCTGTGAAATACAGACGGGGCACAGGTAAATGCCATACCAATCTGGTTTCTATCTCGCAATTATTGCACTACGTGTTCTTCGG
>JARRRC010000237.1:0-4496 GCA_037381105.1 Desulfobacterales bacterium | reverse complement strand
CTCGCACTGATTCTGGATTTAAAAACCCTCTCGGACATCGGATACGAACCACCCAAAAAGTGGCTTCCCTTTGCTTTGGATCGACTGGAGACCAAAACCGGTCGGACAATGGCCCGAAGCATCCTGGAGAGTGAATGGGACGCATGGTGGCTTGAGAATTATGTTGACAGTCCAAATAAAAAGGAATAATTTCCCAAGCTTGTTGAAATATAATTATGATGTTTTCGAAAAACCGGAGGATAAAATGAATTGGCTCACCAATACGATATGGACTTCCGTCGGGAAAAAGCTGATGATGGCGCTTACCGGACTTTTTTTCTGCATTTTTTTATTGACGCATCTTGCCGGTAACCTGACCATATATATGGGTAAAGACACTTTTAATGCCTATGCCGAGCATCTTCATTCTTTAGGGCCGCTGGTTACGGTGTTCGAATGGGGTTTGTTGTTTTTTGCGGTAATCCATGTTGGTACGGGGCTGTTCCTTTTTTATCAGAATTTTAAGGCCCGGCCGGTTCGCTATACCATGAACAAGCGTGCGGGCGGCCGAACACTGGGGTCGGCCACTATGCCGTACACCGGGGTTATTCTTTTGTTGTTTGTCATTTATCACCTGTTCAACTTTCATTTTGTGGATAAAACCCATACCACCATTTTCCAGATCGTATCGAATGCGTTTTCAAAGCCGGCCCTTGTGGGGATGTATATGGTTGCCATGGTTGTTGCGGCGGTTCATGTGAGTCACGGATTTTGGAGTGCATTTCAGACCCTTGGGGCCAATCATCCGAAATACACGCCGTTTTTAAGGGGGTTGAGTCTGGTATTCAGTTTGATTGTGGGGATCGGGTTTGGTTTTATTCCGGTTTACGTGTCGTTATTAGTATAAGGAGATGGTTATGCAGCTTGACGCAAAAATTCCTTCGGGCCCGCTTTCGGAAAAATGGGATAAACACCGTTTTAACCTCAAACTGGTGAATCCGGCCAACAAAAGAAAATACAGCATTATCGTCGTGGGGACCGGGCTTGCCGGCGGTTCGGCTGCCGCATCTTTAGCCGAACTCGGATATTATGTTAAAAATTTTTGCATCCAGGACAGCCCCCGGCGTGCCCACAGTATTGCCGCTCAGGGTGGCATCAACGCAGCCAAGAACTATCAGAATGACGGGGACAGCATCTGGCGGTTATTTTACGACACCATCAAGGGAGGTGATTTCAGGGCCAGGGAGGCCAATGTGTATCGTCTGGCCCAGGTCAGCAATCACATCATTGACCATTGTGTGGCCCAGGGGGTTCCCTTTGCCCGGGAATACGGCGGTCTTTTGGCCAATCGCAGCTTTGGGGGCGCCCAGGTTTCCCGGACATTTTACGCCAGGGGGCAGACCGGACAACAGCTTCTTCTGGGGGCTTACAGCTCGTTGATGCGGCAGGTGGCGGTCGGCCAAGTGACTCTGTTTCCCCGACGGGAAATGTTGGATCTGGTGGTGATCAACGGTCAGACAAGAGGAATTGTGGTGAGAAATCTGGTCACCGGTGAGATCGAAAGCCATGCCGCCGATGCCGTTGTCCTTTGCACCGGCGGATATGCCAATGTGTTTTACCTGTCGACCAATGCCATGGGCTCCAAAGTGAGTGCTACATATCGGGCCTATAAGAAAGGGGACTATTTTGCCAATCCGTGTTAAACCCAGATTCATCCCACATGTATTCCGGTCCACGGGACTTATCAGTCCAAACTGACTCTCATGAGCGAGAGTCTTCGTAACGACGGCAGGGTCTGGGTGCCGAAAACGCCCGGAGACCAACGGCCGGCGAACCGGATCCCCGAATCGGAAAGGGATTATTATCTTGAGAGAAAATACCCGAGTTTCGGCAATTTGGTTCCGAGGGATGTGGCATCGCGAAATGCCAAGGCCCAGTGTGATATGGGCAAAGGGGTTGGGGAGACGGGATTTGCGGTGTATCTGGATTTTGCGGACGCCATCAAACGATTCGGCAAAGAGGTCATCGCCCAGAAATACGGCAATCTTTTTCAGATGTATGAAAAGATTACGGCATCGAATCCCTATGAAGAACCCATGATGATTTACCCGGCCTCTCACTATGTGATGGGCGGGCTGTGGGTGGATTACAACCTTATGAGTACATTGCCCGGGCTTTTTGTTTTGGGAGAGGCCAACTTTTCCGACCACGGCGCCAATCGTTTGGGAGCCAGCGCCCTGATGCAGGGACTGGCGGACGGATATTTCATCATTCCCTATACCATCGGGGGGTATCTTGCCGGTATGGACCGCACCGAGGTGACGGCCGATCATGCCGCATTCAAAGATGCGGTTCAATACGTCAACGAACGGGTAGAAAAAATTCTTTCCATCAACGGCAAACGGACGGTGGATGACTTTCACCGGGAACTGGGGCACATTCTGTGGGAATACTGCGGCATGTCCAGAAACGATGACGGACTTGTAAAGGCCAGGAAGATGATCCATGAGCTTCGGGAAGAATTCTGGGAAAATGCGGTTGTTCCGGGTTCCGACAAAGATTTCAATCAGAGCCTGGAGCGTGCCGGCCGGGTGGCGGATTTTCTCGAATTTGCGGAACTTTTGGTCATGGATGCGTATGCGCGCAGAGAATCCTGCGGGGGACACTTCAACGAAGCCTTTCAGACCGAAGAAAACGAAGCCAGACGGGACGATGAAAATTTTTGTCACGTGGCTGCATGGGAGTACAAAGGGAACGGCAAAGATCCCGAGCGACACATAGAACCGCTGGTTTTTGAAAACGTCGAACTCACGCAAAGGAGCTACAAGTGACCCAAAATATCAACATCACACTGAAAGTCTGGCGCCAGAAAGGTCCCCATGTAATGGGCGGTTTTGAGATCTATCACGCGGCCAATATTTCTACGGACATGTCCTTTTTGGAGATGATCGATGTGGTGAACGAGCAGCTGACTTTGGACGGTAAAGACCCCATCGCGTTCGATCACGACTGCCGGGAAGGAATCTGCGGGATGTGCGGTGCCGTGATCAACGGCCGGCCACACGGTCCGGAAAAGGGAACCACGCTGTGCCAGCTTCACATGCGTCATTTTTCCGACGGCGATACCATTGTGATCGAGCCCTGGCTCGCCAGGGCATTTCCCATCATTAAGGATCTGGCGGTGGATCGGAGTGCTTTTGACCAGATCATCATTGCCGGCGGGTATATTTCAGTGAACACCGGGGGAGCGCCGGACGCCAACTCGATACCGGTATCCCAGGAAATTGCGGAAAAGGCCATGGATGCGGCGGCTTGCATTGGGTGCGGGGCATGTGTGGCGGCCTGTCCCAATGCTTCGGCCATGCTCTTTGTCGGTGCGAAGATATCCCAGTTGGCCCTGCTGCCTCATGGCAAGCCGGAGGCCGCCCGGCGGGCTCTCTCCATGGTTCGCAAAATGGATGAACTGTGCTTCGGCAACTGTTCCAATGAAAGAGAATGCGAGGCCGAATGCCCCAAGGAGATCTCCATTTCCAATATCGCACGGATGAACCGGGAATTTTATAAGGCGGGATTTGGTTCCGCCATCAGGTAATACCTGAATTTTGTATGAAAATTAGTAGCAAAGCCTCCAAATCGCTCAAGATTCAGGCAATTTTCATCCGCGTTTTGCAGCACAACGAATGTGTTGTACAACAGATTCGCCGTACAACAGGTAATTTTTAGTAAACTTTCCGGGTCCCGTGCCGCGTCCCGATTACTTCAAGAGTGCTGTTCACCACCACAAAGGCTTTCGGATCGATACTGAAAATGACATTTTTCAGCTTGGGAAGTTCGGTCAGCGTGGTTATGGTAAAAATCACTTCTTTTGGGATGCCGGTATAAGCGCCTTTCGCTTGCAGAAAAGTTACGCCTCGATTGACCTGCTTAAAGATTTCTTCAGCAATTTCCTTATGCTTGTCCGAGATGATGGTTGTCGACAACCGTTGGTTAAAGCCTGTAAGGACCGCATCCAGCGTTTTGCTGCTCGTGAACACATAAATCAGGCTGTATAGCGCAATCTGAAGCCCGAAAAAATAGGCGCCTGTCACGATCACCACCGCATTTACGAAGAAACTGGCCAGACCGGGCCGAAGTCCGAATTGCTTATTTGCGTATATTGCCAGAATATCCACGCCGCCCGCAGATCCTAAAGATCGAAGAACGATTCCGCCTCCGGCGCCGCAAACGATGCCGCCGAATACGGCGACCAGAATGGGATCTTTGAGAACAACCGGGGGCGTTTTAAGGATGACGGCCGTCAAGGAAAAAAATGCCATCCCAAAAATAGTATACAACATAAACCTTTTGCTGATGTTGAACCAGCCGACGACCATTAAAGGAATATTGAGCAGAAAATAGGTGATCCCGACGTCCGCCGAAGTGAACAGATAGTGGATGATGATGGCCACACCCGACACACCGGCCCCCAAAATCTTGTTGGGGATCAAAATGCTGTTCATTCCTGTCACAAAGACAAT
>JARRRC010000236.1:0-9064 GCA_037381105.1 Desulfobacterales bacterium | reverse complement strand
ACCGACTGATCAGCCCACAACTCAACCGTGCCTCGGAAACTGTGGATCATGATAACCAGGGAGGCAAATAATGCCACGGCGGTGATGAGAGCACCGATGGAAACCGCGGTTCGGGTTCCGCTGTCCCGAACATACCTGCCGGCAAGATAAGCCGGAATTCCCGCGAACCGATAAAGGATCGGGGAAAGGGCATTCCCCGTATGCTGAAGAATCCAGGGCGCAAACAGCGAAAACCCGACAAACAGAAACAAAATGGCGAAATATCCCGGCAAAGTCATATTCAAAATTTTAGGGAGCAAGGACAGGGGCAGCACCAGAACAAGGCACCCTATGCCGCCGATGACAAGTTTATGGGAAGATGTTTTGCGTATCATTCCGTGCCGGGATATTTCAAGTGCCTCATTGGGGGGTACTTTCATGGCTTCCCAGGCCGGCTGCAATGCGGAAACACACGATGTGAACACGGTAATACCGAAACTCAATATGACTTCCCAGGGGCTCAGAGAAAGTTTGTCCACCTGAACTTTTACGAAAAGTATCGATATCGTCCGGCTGACCGCCTTCAGCAAATACTTGACCAGTATCGTGCTGACGGGAAGCGCCGCCAGCCAGCCAATCACACCGAAAAGCGCCCCTTCAGCCACAAATACCAGGAACAGCAGTTGAGGCGATGCACCGGTAGCGCGCAAAACCGCCAGTTCATGACGGCGAGAAGCAGCGTTCAGCGCCACCAGGCTGTAGACCAGAAACATCCCCACGAACAATGAGGCAAAACTCAGGATCGAAAGATTGAGTTGATAGGCACGAATCAATCCCTGCCCGCTTTCCTTTGCCACAGAAGGGGAACCGAGTACAATATTCTCAGGCAGTATGCTTCGGATTATTTTAAGATCCCTTTCGGTGGTTCCTGGCGACAGTTTTAAGTCAATGCGATCCACCGCTCCGTAAACTTTGGTAAACTCCTGAAAGGTAGCGATATCGGTTAAGGCGATCATACCGCCATCCGCCGCGGCCAATCCGCCGGGTGACAGAATTCCCGCAATTTTAAAAAAAGCGGTTTTCCGGGTGTGTTCGACGGCGAGGCGATCGCCGGCGCGGCAGGCATATTTTTCGGCCAGAGATTTTCCGATAATCAGGGTATACGGTGTCTTAATCAAATCAAGCCAGGTTTTCGCATCTTGATCCGGTTGCCCAAAGGTTTGCCATTTGCGAAAGCCTCGATCCAGGATAGGATCGATACCGATCAACAGGAACGGCTCTGATTCTTTATCGGCCAAACGAACATGGGTGGTCAAAACAGGTGAAACCTTACGCACAACGGCCAGCCGAATGAGTTTGGCCACCCATTCTTCCGGCACTCGTCCCCCGGGCTGGATCAATACCCGGTCCGCACTGCCGGCAATCACGTCCATACTTCGGGTGAACGATTCAAGAGCGGCATGAACGGAAAGTCGCACACTGGTGAAGACTGCGGCACCCAGCTATGTCGCATGCTGAATCAACAATCATTCCGTCTTTCAAACAGATGGTCATGGTTGCCAGTGAATCGGCAATGTCGCTGTGTGTGGCAATCATCACGGTTCGATCCCATTTGCGATTCATTTCCGCAAACAACTCCACCACAACTTTGCCGTTGGCGCTGTCCAGGTTTCCCGTGGGTTCATCGGCCAGGATAATATCCGGATCGTTGATCAGCGCTCTGGCGATTGCCGTGCGCTGCATTTCCCCACCGGAAAGCTGGGACGGCAAATGATTCCATCGGGCCGAAAGACCCAGCCAGTCCAACAATTCCATGGCTTTGGATTTTATCCCATTAGAAGATTTTCCTGCCAGCAATCCCGGCAAGCAGGCATTTTCAACCACGTTCAAGGTGGGCATTAAATTGAAAGATTGAAAGACCATACCCACGACCTCACGCCGGAAATGGGTGAGACCGGAAGGCGTGGCTTTTGTGAGATCATGATCGGCGACATTCAAATATCCGCGGGTCGGGCGATCCAGGCCGGCGATGAGCGACAACAACGTACTCTTCCCCGAACCGCTGTTACCCTTGAGCACCACCAACTCACCGGGTGAAATATCGAGGCTGACATCATTGATGCCGATCACCTCGCTGCCGCCCATCTTATATATCCGCGTAAGGTGTCGGGCGTCGATAACAGGGCTTGTTTTATGTTTTGCCATGGTTTCCATTTTCGGATGAACGAAGAATAACGTTTTTACATTTTAAAATAATAAATATGACACCGGCTGACTTTTTTCAATCTTTTTTAAAACTGCAAATACCAGTGAAGGTCTCTTTTGACTTTTTATGGGAATAAGGTATAGTGAAAGTATAAATCGGGAAAGGAGGAAACAAGATGACCGCGGCGTTTAATGTAGATGAGGTATTTGAAATGGCAATCCGCATTGAAAAAAACGGTGCCGCCTTTTACCGGAAGGCCGCAGGGTTGCAATCCGATCCTAACAATCGGAAGTTCCTGGAAGACCTTGCCCGCATGGAAGATCGGCACCAAAAGATATTCATTGAAATGAGAAGAAGCCTTTCTGAACGGCACAAAAGCCCCAATGTGTTCGACCCCTATGACGACGCTTCTGACTATCTTGCCGCAATGGCCGACACCATGGGTGGAGAAGGGAGTCCTTCCGTTGCCGACTCCCTCACCGGAGATGAAACCCTTGAAGAAATACTCCGAACAGCTGTGGGGCTTGAGAAAGACTCGATTCTGTTTTATCTGGGACTCAAAGACTTGATACCGGCCCGGTCCGGGAAGGATCGGATCGATGAGATCATCAGAGAAGAGCGAAGACACGTGGCTCAGCTTTCAAGCTTCTTGCGTAAAGTCGCAGATGCGAAAATCGAGCAATATACGGATAATATCCGATAGAAAATATAATAGTTCGTCTGTAAGGAATACCGAAAAAGAAGTTGGATATCCCACGATATTAGTGATCCGTCATATTGAGACGTTTGTGTCGGGTATTTTCAACCACCGTTATCCATAAAGGAGGCTATTATGAAGAAAAAGTGTTTTATAGGGTTAATGATTATATCAGTAGCTCTGATCGGTCTCGTAACGGTCGCACCGTTATCCGCGGCCAAGACAGTCAAAGTCGGCTTTGTTTACATCATGTCCGGACCTTTTTCCGCATATGGCCAGTTCGCCAAACAGGGCGCAGAGCTGGCAGTGGACGAAATCAACTCCAAAGGCGGAATTAACGGTCACAAAGTAGAGGCCTATTTCGAAGATTCTACCGGAAAACCGGATGTGGCCATCCGGGCAATTCGAAAGCTTGTATTCCAGGAAAAGGTCGACATGCTGATCGGTCTCGACTCAAGCGGTGTCGCCAAGACCGTTGTGCCGTCGATTCCCCAGATGAAAACCCCGCTGATCATTACCCACGCAGCCACACCGGATGTGACCGGCAGTGTCTGCAATCGCTATGTCTTTCGGATCTCTGTCAATCTGGCCCAGAATGTCAAAGCCGGTGCCTTACTGGCCTCGGAAACCGATGCTAAAACCTGGACCACCATCGGCCCGGACTACGCCTTTGGCCACCAAAGCTGGGAATATTTTGAAAAGTATCTGAAACAGATCAAACCCGATACCGCCTTTCTGCCGCGCAGCGAAGTCGCATTCCCGCCGTTCAAAACTACCGATTTCAGCCCCTACATAAACAAAGTGATGCAATCAAAGGCTGACGGCGTTTTAGTATCTCTCTGGGGAGGCAACCTCATCGACTTTGTACGGCAGGGTAAGGATATGGGTTTCTTTGACGGCCAGCGTCAGATTTTGATGACCCTGGGTGCAGCCACCGAAGTTCTTACCGCATTGGGCGACAAAATGCCCGAAGGGCTTTGGGTCGGTACCCGCTATTGGTTTCTGGCCAACGATTCGGCAATGAACAAAAATTTTGTCAAAGCCTATAAAGATCGGTATGGGGCTTATCCGTCTTATAATGCCCACGGGGCTTACGCAGCGCTCTATACTTACAAGGCTGCGGCCGAGAAAAGTGGATCCATCAACAAGGAAAAGATTATCGACGCGCTCGAAGGATTGACCGTGGAGATTCCCATTGGGACCATCACCATCCGTCCTCAGGATCACCAGGCACTCACCGATGCCACTTGGGGAAAAACCTTTGCGGACCCGAACTATCCGATTCGCATTCTCAAGCCGATCAAAATTTTCAAAAGCACTGAAGTCACACCTCCGGTCGATAAAACCGGCTGTAAAATGTAATCCTGTTCCGGGTGGCTGCGGCGCCGCCCAATAATTTATTCTTCCAAAACAATCCGGGTGTTTTGCACCCGGATGCAAGTTGAGCGTTGGCAGCACGAACGTGCTTTTGACTTTGCCCGCCGTAAAGCAGCGGGCAAAGTCAAGCCACCCGCTTTGCAGATGGCAGCTGACCCCGGTCCGGGCCGTGGTTCCGGACCGATTTACGATTTAAGATTAAAGGTGGCCGTGGAAAGCTTCATCATCAATTTGCTGAATGGGCTCAGTTGGGGAATGCTTCTCTTTCTGATCTCAGTAGGACTTACGATACGGATTATATGGGGCCCCGGATATCATGTGGTGGATCCCCCTGCCATTCTGTCAGG
Source organism: Desulfobacterales bacterium (assembly GCA_037381105.1). Taxonomy (GTDB): domain Bacteria; phylum Desulfobacterota; class Desulfobacteria; order Desulfobacterales; family UBA11574; genus UBA11574. The sequence continues at coordinate 4,458 of JARRRC010000236.1, read as the reverse complement.
AGTCTTCTCTATTTTCAATCAAACCTATCCGGTCTACCGCGTTTTCCTCGTAGTGGCCGGTCCCTTGATCGGACTGGCACTATGGTCATTTTTTCAACTGACTCGCTGGGGAAAAATTATTCGGGCTGCCGCCGTTGATCGAGAAATGGCGGAAGGTATCGGCATTCGGGTGCCAATACTCTTTACGGCTGTCTTTGCTCTGGGTACGTGGTTGGCAGCCATCGGCGGAGCCCTGGCTGCTCCGCACCAAAGTCTCGCCCCTTCCATGGGCGAACGGATTATCATCGAAAGTTTTATCGTTGTCGTCAGCGGCGGAATGGGCAGTTTCCCCGGGGCGTTCGTAGGCGCACTTGCCCTGGGCCTGTTCGAATCATTCGGAACCGTCTTTCTGGGAAGCGCACAAATGGCGGTTCCTTACATCCTTCTTGCGACGGTATTGCTGATCCGTCCCCATGGATTTTTCGGACGGGAGTTGTGAAATGAGGACAGACAAACCAATATCGACAATTATCTTTTCCCTGGCTGCGCTGGCTTTTCTGTCAGCTTCCCCTTTTGTCCTCCCCGTCTACTGGACGCTGATTCTCACAGAAATTCTGATCATGGGCTTATTCGCCATGAGCTTCAATCTGCTGCTCGGCTATACCGGTCTGCTGTCTTTCGGCCAAGCCGGCTTCTTTGGCGTCGGCGCTTATGCAACCGCTTTGCTTATCTCGCGCGGCGGGAATTCCCTGTTTCTTTGCCTCTTGATATCACTTTCGTCCGGAGCCGCTGCAGCCGGCGTGATCGGGTACTTTTGTGTACGCCGGGATGAGATTTATTTTGCAATGATTACACTTGCATTCGGAATGATGCTCTTTACGGTCGCCCACAGCTGGATCAAGCTGACCGGCGGCAGCGACGGACTTCCACTGATGTCAATCCCTTCTGTGCGAATGTTCGGCATCGAATTTAGTCTTTTCAATCCAACGAATATGTTCCTGTTTGTCCTTTCGGTAACATCCGCTTGCATCCTTTTCTTATGGAGATTGGTCCGGTCGCCTTTCGGATTGATGCTCACCGCCATCCGGGAGAACAAGCAGCGCCTGTCTTTCGTCGGCGCCGGAGTACAAAACCTCAGATTGGCTGCCTTTGTCATCGCAGGTGCACTGGCCGGAGTCGCCGGAGGCTTGTTCAGCTTGTTTAACTCAATGGCAACCCCCGACTTCATGCACTGGGGATTTTCGGCACGCCCTGTGCTCATGACAATTCTCGGTGGATCGAATATCTTTTTTGGCCCGATGCTCGGAGCCGCCGTCTTCTTCGGACTGGAGCAGGTAATAACGAACATTACCGAAAATTGGATGATTTTCCTTGGCTTAATTCTGACACCGGTAGTAATATTTTTTCCTCGGGGTATTCTCGGTACCCTGGTTCACTATTTATTCAAAAAGAAAAAAATCAAGCCATGAGTGAAGCCCCAATACTAAAAATCGAAAACCTCGGACACTCGTATGGCCGATATATGGTGATTCATGACATCTCAATAGAGGTGTTTTCCGGAGATATGGCAGCGCTGATCGGCCCGAATGGGGCCGGCAAAACGACCTTTTACAACACTGTCACAGGACGTTTTCCCCCTACCCGCGGTCGGGTCTATTTTAACGGACAAGAGATCACCGGCTTGCCCGCTCATAAGCTCGTTCCCATGGGGCTGCTTCGATCTTTTCAAATCACCAACATCTTTCCGAATTTAACAGTGATCGAAAATGTCCTTGTTCCCCTGGTACTTCACTACCGAAAGGGATATTCGTTTTTGAGAGCCCTTTCAGGGGAAAAAAAGCTCTACCGGAAAGCAGAAGAAATTCTCGACAAGGTGGGCATTCTCGAATCGGCCGATCGACCGGCCAACGAACTCGCATACGGAGATAAGCGTCTTGTGGAAATGGCCATCGTACTGGCACGAAATCCCAAGCTGGTAATGCTCGATGAACCCACGGCCGGTATGAACCCCGAAGAAACCGAACGCACCATTCGCCTCATAAAAGAGCTCGCCATTCGTTTCGGCACCACGTTTTTTCTCACCGAACACGACATGAAGGTTGTCTTTGCAGTAGCGAAACAAATTTATGTCCTGCACCAAGGCGAACTCATCGCCCAGGGTGACCCGGAAACGATCCGTGCCGACCCGAAAGTCCGGGAAGCATATTTGGGAGGCTCAGTAAATGATTGAAGTGATAGATATCCGCGTCTACTATGGCGACAGTTATATCCTCCAGGGCGTCAGCCTGCATGTAAAGGAGGGAGAAATCGTCTGCTTGCTCGGACGAAACGGTGCAGGAAAAACCACCACCATAAAAAGTATCATGGGATACAATCCACCGGCCAGTGGCATCGTTAGATTTGATGGTGAAGACGTCACAAAACGACCGGTCTATGAAAAGGTCAGGCGTGGAATGGGTTGCGTTCCCGAAGACCGTCGGATTTTTCCGAACCTGACAGTGGTTGAGAATCTTGACGTGGCGAGGCTTCCGGCGCGTTCGGGGCAGACAGCCTGGAACTTGGAACGGATTTTCTCAACTTTTCCGATCCTCGTAAAATTACGCGATCATAAAGGCGCCGAACTGAGCGGAGGAGAGCAGCAAATACTGGCTTTAGCCAGAACCCTGATGGGGAATCCTCGAATTCTCCTCTTGGATGAACCTTGCGAAGGGTTGGCCCCGCTCATCGTGGAAAACCTCGGTGAAATCATCAATTCACTGAAAGCAGAAGTTCCGATCCTGATGACCGAGCAGAACGCTCACTTTGCATTGAACATTTCCGACAGAGGATATGTAATTGATAAAGGGCGGATTCAGTATGAGGGGACAACAGCCGATTTGGTTAAAAACAAGGAAGTTCAGCAGCGCTATCTAGCAGTCTGATCATAATAACTTCGCATTTATGTTATTTGTGTAAAATTTGATGCGAGTTGTATTTAAAAACATATAATTATTGCTGAACAAAAACTTCTTACAAATACTTCCCGTGCCGGATAATCTCCCCTTCGATCATATAAATGACCTCTTCGGCGATATTGGTGGCATGGTCCGCTACACGCTCGAGGTGCCTGGAAATGAGATAAAGGTTGATCAGATAGGTCATCTCCTCGGGATGGCTCCGCATGGCCTGTTTGATCTGTGAGTAAGCATTGCTCTGGATACCGTCAACTTCATCATCCATTGTAATCACTCTGAAGGCCGTATCGATATCCAGGTTGACCAGAGCGTCCAGACTCTGTTTCAACATGGCGGCTGAGATCTCCGCCATCTCGGTATAGTCAAAGTGAAAACAAAACGTTGAACGCTTGGCGATACTCTGGATCCGCTCGGCGATGTTGACCGCCTCGTCACCGATTCTCTCCAGGTCGTTGTTGATTTTGATCACGGCAATGATGAATCGAAGGTCGATGGCCACCGGCTGGTAGAGGGCCATAATTTTCAAACAATCTTCTTCCACATCCACTTCGTTTTCATCAATTTCATAATCCGAGTGAATAATTTTTTCCGCGAGGCCAGGGTCTTTGGTTTCAATAGCCTTGATTGCCAGATAGACCCGTTCTTCCACCAGAGCGCCCAGGGATAGGATTTTCTTTTTGAGTTTTTCCAACTCTCGATCAAAATGTTTGGCCATTTTGAGTATCCTTCTATTATTTATGGTTTCTTTAAACGTCAAACTTTTATATGATATTTTTTTAAAGGAGAAAAGTTAATATTTTATAAGAATTATGTAAAAATTCGGTTAGATTCATTGTTTCACTCGATCCAGTGTCCCATTATTTCAATTGGATCAAAATCTTTAAGTTTGGTTTGGAAACCGGATAAAAATAGATGAGTGAAATCTTTTGGAATATATTTAATTACTTGGATCTGAAAAATGAAGGACACGCTCTTTATTCGACTGCCCTGACGGATCTGGTAATTACGTTGAGAGGAAATTGTATGATCGATGTGTTTGATCTTAAGACGTCAAAACAAATCGCCTATCTTGACTTTGATCTTTCACATTCCATCATGCTGTCATCCGCCTTCCGATCGCCGCTGATCGGATTGCCTTTTTCCGCTCAATTCAGAAAGCGTTTCGAAACGGATTTTCTGCCGTTAAAGGATCTTCGATTAAAACATGAAGTCGGATTTTTCGTCGAAAGGGATTACAGAAACAAGAGGGATAAAGAGATCTGGAATTTGGACGAATTGATGATGGCCGTTGCTTTTGAAACAGCCTTTGAAAATAATATCCAAGACTTTACCATCAAACCGACCGGTGATACGGCACCCTATTATTATAAAAAGTTCAATGCAAAAGCTTGTCATCCATCAAGAGGCGATTTGATAATGACCGTTCATTTAAAAAAGACCAGAAAGGCGCTGCGCCATATCCGAATGATTGAAAAAGAGGGTAAAACCGTTTTTTTCAAGGTGAAGTGTGTGACTGATTAAAACC
>JARRRC010000235.1:0-6667 GCA_037381105.1 Desulfobacterales bacterium | reverse complement strand
ATAACGTATGTGAGCATTTTGAAGAGGCTCGCAACACCGTAATTGGGCGTTAGATGTATTTTTGAGATGGCTTGTAATTGCAGACGACCCTTGCCATAGTGGTCAATGATCAATATCAACTTACAAGAGCAGCATACAATAGGTCCCCGGATGATCAGGAAGGGAACAAAGGCCAAAATGGCAACGTAAGCCATCGCCTTCGGAATAACCACCGCTGCCGTCGTCACTCCGGCGATCACACCAGAGCCCAGCCACTCTCGCGGGTAGACTGTCATCTATCCTGCAACAGGCAGGAATCCTTTGCGAATATTTCTCTCAGACATCTATGACTTTCTTTTCGATTTTCGGGGAACCCATGTGATATCGCACCTCTGTTTCCTCACTCAGCACTTTCAGGGCACCTATCAATACTCTAAAGTGCTCGGAACGAAGGTAGCGATCATAATCCTGTTCGGTCTCCCACTCGTTGATGAGGTGAAATCGTTCCGGATCATCCACGTCCTGATAGAGGTTCGATTTGATCAGTCCCTGGTCTTTTTCCAGGTCGGATTGAAGGGAGCGCACTGTCTGGAGAAACTCTTCCTTCTTTTGACGAAAGACCTTCAAGGATATGGAGACCGTGTTCATTGACTTCTCACCTCGCTTTTAATTTGAAATGGCAACCCCTGTCGCTTTTAACGAGCAAGGAATGTTCCAGATAGGGTCTTTTTTTAGAAAACTCCGCAACCTATTGCTATAATTTAGTTTTTTTAATATAAGGATCGGAAGGGATTGGATTCGATCAGGAATGATGCCGCGACATATCGCGGCTCCGCTAAATATCGCGGTTTTCTTCGTGGGTTAGGACGGAGGATACGAGCGGTTTTCAGCCTTCCGGATGCCCAGCTTTTTCATTTTACTGCGAAGGGTGCTAGGCTTGAGGCCGAGGGCTTGGGCAGCCCCCTTCGGCCCTTCAATCTTCCAAGCGACTTCCTTTAGCGTATTCAGGATGTGAAGCCGCTCCAACTCGACGAGCGGTTTGTCTGATAGATCTTTCTGCTGGGCAGGATGACGCCTTTCCAAGGGATCTGCAGATTGCCTTGCCTGTTTTCTTGTTGTAATTATTCACAAAATTAAGGGCGAGCGCTGGAATGTCCTCCGGCCTCTTTCTTAGCGGCGGCATGGTTATGGGAAAGACATTCAGCCGATAAAAAAGGTCTTCCCGGAACTGGCCCCTGTTGATTTGCGCTTCCAGATCCCGGTTTGTCGACGCCATGATTCTGACGTCCACCCGGAGCGAGTGCGGACTCCCAAGCCGTTCGAATCGGCCGTCTTCGATCACCCGAAGCAGTTTTGCTTGAACCTCGATTGGCAGTTCGGCAATTTCATCGAGAAAAATGGTTCCGCTGTCGGCAAGTTCAAATCGGCCGAGCTGCCTCTGCTGGGCGCCCGTAAAGGCGCCTTTCTCCCTTCCGAACAGCTCGCTCTCGATGAGGTTTGCCGGAAGCGATGCACAATTCACATGGATGAGAGGCCGATCCTTTCGTGTGCTCGCTTGATGGATGGCACGGGCAATCAGACCCTTCCCTGTGCCAGTCTCTCCCAGGATGAGAACCGTTGAGTCAGTAGGCGCGACCTGTTTGGCCCGGTAGAGCACATATTTATAGGCGTCGCTCTGCCCGATGATATCTTCAAAGGCCAACACCATATCGATCTCTTTGCGAAGATAGATATTTTCAGCGTCTACACGCTCCTTCAATCTTTTTATCTCCGCATATGCTTGTTTCAGGTTGTCCTCGCCTTTCTTGCGGTCGGTGATATCCGTCTGAACGGAGGTGGAGTGGATGACTTCCCCGTTTTTCTCCCTAACAGCCCCGACATTGAGAATGACGATGCGTTTATTCCCTCTCTTTGTGACAATGACCATCTCTTCATTCCTGACTTGCCCACCTCTCCTCCAATCCGTAAAAAGCTTTTTCATTTTTGGGATCGACTCCGGTGCATAAATTATCGACACGGGCTTGCCGATCAGTTCCTTACTTTGGTAGCCCAGTGCCTGAAGGGCTGCATGATTGATGTTCAGAATATTGCCCTCGGGCGAAATGATGTAGCAATAGTCGGGCGTATTATTAAAGAACTCTCTGAATTTTTCTTCCGACGACCGCAAGGCTTCTTCCGCACGTTTAAGCGCGGTGATGTTGGCATGTGAGATGATGGCACCGCCGTCCTTCCTTTTGAGCAGCGATACCTTCATCAGGAACCATCGTTCCTCCGTGGGGGAGTGACACGGGTATTCAAGCTGAAAACTCGCCCGTAAACCTTCCACAACCGACAGGATCCCTTCCAGGGCCGTCTCGGCGATCAGATCGCCTTCGTGGGCGGAACGTTTGCAGACGTCGAAATAATTCACGCCCGGACCGATGCTGGTGGACGGAGGCTTGCCGTTCTCGCGAGCAAACTGTTTCCATGCCTCGTTTACCTCAAGGATCTTTCCCTCTCGATTCAAAATAGCGATGTGATCGCTAAGAGAACCGATTACGGTTCGATTGAATTTTTCTGATTCACGGATGAGCGTTTCTGTGTGTTTCCGGGCGAGGGCGCTGGACAAAACGCTTCCGACCATGCGAACACGGTCAACCAAAGGATCTTCCCAGGTTCGATATACACGAAGTGAACCAAGACTCAGGGCCCCTATCACCCTGTCCTCGGAAAGCAGCGGTATGGACAGATGCGACTTGGCGCCCAAGCGCTTCCAAGTCTGTTTGTCGATGCCTGCCTCTTCGGGGAGCTCGTCAATATGAGCAAACTGAACCGCTTTGCCGCGCTTGAGCTGACCGGCACTCCAAGGCCAGAGTTCGCCCGCTGGGAGGGTCAGGTCGAGTTCATTTCCCTCGGTCGCCCAGCTGTGCGTAAAACGGGCAATCGCGCCGTCTTCCGTGAACATAGCCACGGTACAACGGTCGATCTCAAAGAATTCGGCAAGGCATCCTATCCACCTGTTGATTTCGCCGTCAACTGCCTCGGACGGAATATTCACAAAACTGGCGGAAAGGTCGGAAATCAGGGTCTCGAATTTTATCCGATGTTGAAGTGCGCAGTAAGCTCGCTTGCGGTCCAGGGCGCCCGCGATGACCTCGCTGATCTGTCTGGCCTGAGCAACCTCCCTATCGGTCCACTCGTGTTCAGTCCGTATCGCTGAAAAGGAAAGGGCACCCCGCGGAGAGCCCCCCACAAACAGCGGCTCCGTCAGCAGCGATTTTACGCCGATGGAGCGCAGAGTCTCTTTGTCAATTTCCGCTGATTCGGGTAAGTTGTCAATTCGCGACACACAGAATGTTTCACGTTTTCGAACCGTATCCATAATATGGGGCAAAGCTTGATGCATAAGGGTTTGAACCGGCGGCTCATCACCCGCTTCCGCATAGGAGTGTGTCAGATGCGCTTCCTGGCCGTCTTCCGACAATTCCCATACGGTCAGCCTTTGGACCTGAAAACAAGCTGCGATTTCTGCGAGCCCTTTTTCAATTTCACCGTCCAATTCTTCCACCGATGCAGTGATGCACCTAGTTAAAAGCGATTTCAGCACGTTATCAAATTGTCGGCGCTCAGGGAAAAGAGAGACGGAGTGTAAGTGCTCTTTTTTCATATGAATATTCTCCTAGCCAGTCAGGCGAATGGGCTCTTCCGGACGGCTGCAAGCCTCGAAAAAGTTTGCAGGAACTGCCCCATCCGATTGAGGTCTATTATACACAAAAACCCTGTCGCCGTGTCAAGAACGGCTTTAGGAATCCCCAATGAATTCCGCTGATTTATCTGCTGCCAAACCCGATAAACCTTCCGCATAAGCATGAAGGGTTTTTGCTCATCGGTTCCTGCTTTAAATTATTTGTCCCATCCTAAACTTGATTTGACTTAACGTCAGGAAGCTTTTTTATTGACTTAGTTTGATGGAATTGATGAATTTTATGATATTTTAAAAAATAAACGTCATAAAATAAAGACCATAAACAGATAAACCGGTTTTATTACCTTAATCTTGCACAGACAATCTTGAAGTAATATAGGTATTATGTTAGGGGGTTGACTAAATTTGCGCGCCAATGTTATAAAGGTACCGTGGATTTAGATATCTTTCAGGAACTAGGGGGCGGCGGCTATAGATAATTGCTGATTACCCATTACTTTTTTACGGAGGAACGAATGCCAATTTACGAATATGAGTGTAAAGACTGTTCTCACAACTTTGAAGTGCTCATAGTGTCTACCAGTGATCCGGCCCCGAAATGCCCAAAATGCCAATGTACGGATGTGGCGAAACTAATATCTACCGCCACCATGAGAAAACGGGAAGAGTATACCGGGGTGGGGGGTATACTTGATCCTCACATCGGCCCGTCTTTTTCGGGCTGATCGTATGAACTTTGGGAATAAATAAGCAGAAAGTGCTGGTCCTGGTTTGATTATTTCATCAAACACAAATCATAACTATTTGTGGATATTAATGATTCAAGTTTCAGTGGAGAGTACTTGAAAAAATCAATTTTTTTATTTTATCCACAATCCTATTTATTGGAATGATAGGTCTTTCCCCTCAGATCGATTCGCCAATAGTCTGCTGGTTTGCCGCACCATTCAAGAAATTTTCTTGTATCATTGCCGAGCTGTTCTATTATCCATTGCAGAGTTAAGCGGTCCCATGTTGTATCAACGGAGGTTGTTCGGCCAGAGATTTTCATTTTTTTAATTCGACTCTTACGCGACGCAATAGGTAAATGGGAGTATGGGATGGTAATCGAAGGATCTACACCGATAAATTCGAAAAGATCGGCAAGCACTACATCTGGATTATTAACGTATTCATCGAACCATATGATCTTGATTCGATGATCTGGAAAGTGCTTCCGGTATGCGCTGATATTTTTCCAATATCGGGTCGATTCTATAATGTTTGGCTTTTTTCGAACCATATCATTTATTGAGGTGTTTGTGGACAGGAAGCTTGGCATTGACATCCACTCGACATAAGCAGATTCCATTCGGTCAAGTGGATGACGAACTGAGTAAAGGATTTTCGTGTCCGGAATATGCTTGATTATTCGCGATCTCGTATTAGGATATGTTTTTGTGCGTGAGTATGACGTGGACGCATCGATAATCGCACTTTCACCAGCATGGTCTGAAAAAAGTGACTTGTACCAGTCCCAACCGCGTGCATACTGACGGTTTTCAGAGAAGAAATGTGGCTCTTTTCCTTTGACAACGAACACATCGGGGTGATTCGAAAGCATCACACTGATGCTGGTAGTCGCCGACTTCTGGGCACCGATTAATAGGAAATTGGGTTTCGGCATGTTCTATCTCATCCAAAACAGTATCGAAAACACTCGATTAATCACCATTCTGTTTTTTCCAGGTCGCAGGCATAACCACTACGATATTTAATTCGGTTTCACATGTTAGCATTAAAAAATTTGATTAATCGCCGCTTGATGATAATTTAAATTCCAAAAAACTCTCTTGAGTCGTTTTTGTGCTGCCCACAGCCGCAACATCTGCCGATAGTCGTCGGCAGGAAACCCGAATAGCGTTTTCCCCGGCGCCACATCGCTTAGGACACAGGCATTTCCGCCAAGCCTAGCGCCGTATCCAATGGTCACATGATCTTTAACTCGCGCGCTCCCTCCCATCATAACGCTATCACCCAAAGTTACAGATCCAGCCAACCCGGACTGACCGGCCATCACGCAGGACCGGCCAATTTTGCAATTGTGCGCAATTTGAACAAGGTTGTCTATTTTCGTACCGTCGCCAATCGATGTCGCATTAAACTTACCCCGATCGATACAACTGCCTGCTCCAATTTCAACGCTATTTCCAATTATAACCGTACCGATTTGTGGAATCTTAACCAAGCTTCGACCATCGGGAGAGGGGCGATAACCAAAGCCATCGGCTCCAATTGTAACATTCGGATGTATGATACAATTATTTCCTATCCGGCATCGTTCTCGTATAACCGTGCCGGACCAAATAATCGTCTGGCTCCCTATGCTGGAGTCATCCAGTACGGTAACATTAGGATAAAGCATGGTGTTCCGACCGATAACAACACGGGATCCAATATAGCAGCCAGCCGCGATTGTTGCACCTTCATCGATTTTTGCTGTTGGATGAACCACCGCAGTTGAATGAATACCGGGATCACATTTAGGAGGCTCAGGCTCAAACAGTTGAAGGACCAATGCCAGAGCTATATCGGCATCGGCCACGCGGAAAAGTGCCCGGTTATTTCCGGGTTCGACATCTAAGATGTCATTAACGATTGCGGCAGAAGCACGTGATTGATCCCATAATTTTATGTATTTCTTCTCACCAATAAACGTTAGCTGGTTTGTCGTTGCCTCGGATATTTGTTCTACACCAGTGATCATAATCGTCGGACTACCGTCAAGTGTCCCGTTTACCGCTTGATTAATCTGTTCGGTTGTATATTGCTTCATAATGCTCCTGTCCTGATTGTCTATGATAGGAATATTTACCATTTTTATTGAGCCAGAGAGTTTGCCAATTCGTATGTAACATTATCCATGATTTCTATCCCCCAACCTAAATCCGCCAATTCTTGGTTCATGTCGCTAATGGTTAAGAATATAGGATTGTTAAAAATATTAATAACATCTTTCATGAG
>JARRRC010000234.1:0-4526 GCA_037381105.1 Desulfobacterales bacterium | reverse complement strand
TAAAAGATGAACTCGTAAAAAGCCGCCAAAGGCGTTTTTCGATAAAGCGTAAAAAAGAAAGGAAAAATCATGATCCATGTTGAAAATCTGACAAAATACTACAACGATTTCTGCGCCGTGGATCAAATCAATTTCAACATCAAAAAAGGTGAAATTCTCGGCCTCTTAGGCCCTAACGGCGCCGGAAAAACCACTACGTTACGAATGCTTACGGGCTACTTCATGCCGACATCCGGAACCATTCGCGTCAAAGACTATCTGCTGGATGAGCACCTTATAGAAATTAAAAAGATGATCGGGTACCTGCCGGAATCGGCGCCGTTGTACCACAGCATGCTGGTTTATGATTATCTCGACTATGTTGCCGGAATTCGAAACATGGACAAAAGCCAAAGGATCTCCAGGATCCGTCAACTGGTTGATTTGTGCGGATTGGATGATATTATGCACCGGAGCATCAACGAACTCTCCAAGGGGTTGAATCAGCGCGTCGGTTTGGCCCATGCCATGATGACCGATCCGGAAATCCTGATACTGGATGAACCCACATCAGGTCTGGACCCGAACCAGATTGCAGAGATCCGGGATATCATCCGAAAAATCGGAAAGGAAAAAACCGTGGTGCTCTCCACCCATATCCTCAGCGAAGTGGAAGCCACCTGCGACCGTGCGGTAATCATCAACAAGGGTAAAATCGTCGCAGACGATATCATGGAAAATCTCAAACACTCCGCCGGTCAAAAATATTTTATTCATCTGGCCTTGCTGAACGCCGATTTTCAGGACGTGCAGGATCAACTCGGCAGGATTGAAGGGGTGAAGGCCGTCGAAAGAATTCAAGGCGCACAAAACAACGATCTGAGCATACGGCTTACATGCGAACCTACCGCGGACCTTAGAGAGACCATTTATCAAACCATCAAGCAAACTTCCTGGATTCTCATTGAGTTTCACCAGGAAACCAAGACGTTAGAGACCGTATTTCGCGAACTGACCAAGGAGGACTGACATGCGACAGGCAATCCGCATCTGCAAAAAAGAACTGAAAGACTATTTTATATCCCCTATTGCCTATATTGTTATATCCATCTTTCTGCTAGTAACGGGGTGGTTCTTTTTTACAACATTTTTTTATTACAACCAGGCAGATTTGAGGAATTTTTTTGATCTGCTTCCCATAACCTTTTCTTTCATGATTCCGGCCGTTACCATGAGACTCTTTTCCGAAGAACTGAATGTGGGGTCTTATGAAATGCTTCTGACCCTTCCGGTAACGTTTACGGATATCCTTTTCGGCAAATTTTTAGCCGGTGTTTTGTTCGTTGCCGCCGCTCTAATCCCGACCCTGGCTTATCCGATCTGTATCAGCTTTATGGGACAGCTCGATTGGGGCCCTGTGGCCGGCGGCTATATCGGCGCCGTTTTACTGGGAGCGGCGTTTGTCGCCGTTGGACTTTTTGCCTCATCCTTGACAAGAAACCAGATCATCGCCTTTATTGTCGGCATGGTCATCTGCTTTACGCTGGCGCTCCTTGACAAAATGCTGCTCTTCTTTCCCCGGTCGCTGCTCGGCGTAATCGGCTATCTCGGGGCTGATTTTCATTTTAAGAATATTGCCAAAGGAATCGTAGATTCAAGAGACATCATCTATTTTCTCAGTGTTGTGTTCATCGGACTCTACGGCACCCACCTGGTCATGCAGGAAAAAAATTAAGGAGCAAATAATGGGCATTCAGAAACGCTATGCAAACTATATCAAACTATGTATCTACCTGGTCGTCATAGTCCTGCTTAATGTGGCGGGGATGACCCTGTTTTTCAGGGCCGATCTGACCGCAAACAAAATTTATTCCATTTCAGAGGCCAGCAAACATGTGGTGTCCACCCTCTCAGAACCGCTGACCATCGATGATTTTTTTACGAAAAATCTGCCGGCGCCGCACAACAATACCGACCGATATCTGCACGCTCTCTTGGAAGAATATGCGATTCATGCCAACAAATATTTTAACTATCGATTTTATGACGTCAGTCCCGAATCCGAAGGGATCAACGCCGCAACCCGAGAAAATCAGAAACTCGCGAACAATTACGGAATACGTCCGGTCCAGATCCAGGTCTTTGAACAGGATGAGGTTAAATTCAAAAAAGCCTATATGGGGCTGGTCCTCATCCACGGCGATATGGTGGAGCGAATTCCCACCATTACCTCGGTGGATGGCCTGGAGTACAAACTGACAACGGCCATACAGAAACTCAACAATAAAATCAGTGCATTACTGAGTCTGAAAGATAAAATAAAGGTTACCCTTTTTCTCTCTTCTTCATTAAAACCCGTTGCTCCGCTCATGGGACTGAACCAACTCCCCGAATATCCGGAAAAATTAAAAGAGATCGTTGACCGCCTCAATGCCAAAAACTATGACAAACTGGAATATGCTTACATTGACCCCACGACGGCATCATCACCGGCAACATCATGGAAGAAATACGACCTCATGGAACTTCAGTGGCCGGACCTTTCCGATGGCAAAATAAAGGCCGGAGATGGGATCATCGGCCTTGTAATGGAATACGAAGGGAAATTCAGAAAAATACCGCTTTTAAATGTGATCCGGCTTCCCATTATCGGAACCCGGTACAGTCTGGCGGATATCGACCAATTGGAAGACACGATCAACGACAACCTGGAAACCCTGGTGAATATCAACCAGGACCTCGGATATCTGGCGGACCACGGCACGCTGAGCACCTCGAGTTTTTCACCCACGGGCGGGCAAAATCCGGACGCGATATCCACATTTTCAAACCTGGTGTCCAAAACATACAGCATCAAACCCATCGATCTCAAAAATCAGTTCATTCCCGGGAGCCTCAACTGTCTGGTGATCGCACGTCCGACTGAAAAATTCTCCGATTACGAACTTTTCCAGATCGATCAGGCATTGATGAAAGGAACCAACCTTGCCCTGTTTTTGGATCCTTTCAAGGAAGTCAAACCCAATAATCAGCAGCGGTACGGATTTAACCGGGGCCCTAAGTATGTACCGCTGGATACCGGACTTGACAAATTGCTGTCGCATTATGGAATCCGAATCAAAAAATCATATGTCCTTGATGAAAACTGCCATAAGCAAAACCTGCCCAGGAGCATGGGAGGCGGCCAAAGACCCATATATTTTGCCCCCATTATCAAAAACAAAAATATCAACCACAAACTAAAATTTCTCCACGGCATAAAGGGGTTGGTTGCGGTTAAAATATCCCCTCTGGAAGTGGACGAAGCCCGGATTTCCAAAAACAAGCTCAAGGCTGTCAAGATGTTTTCATCTTCTGAAAAATCGTGGGAGATTCGAAAGAACATCAGTTTAAATCCCATGTTTCTCGGTCCTCCGCCTTCGGATAAGGAAATGCAGAGCTTTACACTGGCATATATTGTTGAAGGAGAATTTCCCAGTTATTTTGCCGGCAAACCGATTCCTGAAAAAACATCACAGGATACAAAAGCCGATGCCGCGGACAAAAAGGATAAAAAAGAAAACGGGCCCGAGACGGCAAATAAAAATCCCGGGGGCGACCTGTCGAAAATAAAAGGACCGACCCAGGTCATTGCCAAGGGAAAACCAAGCAAAATATTTTTGATGGCCGCACCGGAAATGCTGAAAAACAATGTCCTGGACCCTGAAGGCGACAGCCCCAATGACACGTTTATTTTGAACACTTTGGATGCCTTGAACCATCGGGAAGACATTGCCGCCATGAGAAGCAAGGTCCTTAGTTTTAATCCGCTCCAGGATACCGGTTCACTGACAAAAACATTTGTCAAAACATTTAATATCGCCGGTCTTCCCGTACTGTTGGTTTTTCTGGGCCTGTTCGTGTGGCTGCGGCGCCATTCCAGAAAAAAACGGATACAGATGATGTTTCAAAAATAAAACGAGGTGAACATGAAGTTGAAAAAAGAATATTTCATTCTGGGGGCCGTTCTGGTCGCACTGGTATTGTATCTTGCCTTGCATCGTTCAAACAGAACAAATTATCAGCTTCCGGAACTTTCCCCGGTTCCCGAGAAAAAAATCTCAAAACTTGAAATCACAACCGCCGATAAGTCCATTGTTTTGAACAAAACAGACAACACATGGTCCATTGAACCAAAGGGATATCCCGCTGATTCGACAAAGGTCAAAAATATGTTGGATATCATTGAAAACTTGAAACTGACCGCTCTGGTATCGGAATCTAAAAATTATGTCCGTTATGATTTGGGGAACGATAAAAATATCCATGTGAAAGCCTGGGTGGGAAAAACACTGGAACGCGATTTTTATATCGGCAAAACAGCCCCGACTTTTCAACACACCTTTGTTAAACTCGCGGACGATCCCAATGTATATCATGCCAGGCAGGAATTCAGACGAAAATTCGACATGAGCGTAAACGCGTTGCGAGACAAAACCGTGCTGTCCTATGCGCAAAATAACATTCGTGAAATAACCCTTGCCCATGATAAAAAGACCGTTTCTTTT
>JARRRC010000233.1:0-7698 GCA_037381105.1 Desulfobacterales bacterium | reverse complement strand
TTGTTTGAATTCGTCTGTCAAAGCAGATGGAGGAACTTTGCCTTTATTATATCTCATCACCAACACTTTTGCCATTTTGTATTTCCCTCCGTTTATGTAATAACAAGTAGCTACATCGATGAAATCGGATTTGTCAAAACCTGTGGTCACAACTTCGGGCTTGCATTTAATTGTGCATATATACCATAAATCGAGTCGCTGTAAATACCTTTCAAGAAATTTTGGGATTTAGAATCCGGTGATTACATACAAAGGGCACAATTATTCAATTTCATGCAAAAATTGTCGATATGGTACTGTTGGACGAAACCGAATCTAAACATTGACCGGATTGTAGATATATTGAAAATATCCAGCTTCTGTTAATATTTAAAATGTTTTAGAAGGCTGAAGTTCATTTCTCTTTACAGGAATTTATTCCGAAAGGTACATACGCTGGGCACCACCCTAATGATGCTGTAATAATCGGCAACACTCCAATAGCACCCCACCAACTTTTGAAATTAATACCTATAAATATGACAATCAAACCGGCTACAATTCTTATGGCTCTATCTGCTGATCCAATATTTTGCTTCATAGCCCACCTCCATATATGTTAAACTTTTTTTATTTGTCTGATTAGAAAACCAATTATCACCGCCATAGAGATCTGTCGAGATTATCTCACATAAAACGGTTTTTCAATAATTTAAAATATTTACCGTTTAGTTCGCCGCATATTTTTTATGATTTTATAAATCCACAATCCTTGAGAATCGATGGATATTAAACGTTGAACGCGGCATATTGGTGAGATCTTGAAAGATGAATAATCAGGTACCCGATACCCCCCTACTCTTTCTAAGATTCTTTCCCTGAGGTTCCCTTAATGACACGAAATAAGTGGGGCTATAGTGGGGCTATATCATTAAAACGACAAATGGGTTACAGAGTAGTGTCCATAACCCATTATATTTACTGGTGCGCCCGGCAGGATTCGAACCTGCGGCCTACGGATTCGTAGTCCGGCGCTCTGTCCGGGCTGAGCTACGGGCGCAGATGATTTTCATTGAAATATCTTTACTTATTAAGCTATAAGGGCTAGGTTGTCAATAACAGTTTGAACCTAAAACCTCCATAAATTGGCGCTGCAATACACAATACAAATGAAAGAAGATGACACAGAATACATGAAGCTGGCCATCAGGGAGGCTAAAAAGGCTGGACAAAAGGCCGAAGTTCCGGTAGGTGCTGTGCTTGTTGCCGAATCAGGAGATATTCTCTCCTCATCACACAATCAGGTCATAGCCCTTGCGGACCCGACAGCGCATGCTGAAATATCGGCATTGCGCAAGGCTGCAAAAAAAGTCTTTAATTACCGATTGTTGTACACAACTCTGTATGTCACCATCGAGCCGTGTGTAATGTGTATGGGTGCAATCGTACACGCCAGGGTCGCCAGGGTCGTTTTCGGCGCAAAAGATCTCAAATGGGGAGCCGCCGGATCTTTATATAATTTCGCCGAAGATATTCGATTGAACCACAGGCCGGAAATTATCCATGGTATATGTCGGGATGAATGCATGGAACTGATGCAGGAGTTCTTTCGTTCAAAACGGAATCGTTCCGCTGAATAGGACACAGATTTTCACAGATAATTTTTTTCAATAAACAGATTATTGCCGATCCACATTTGATGAGTGGTTCATATAAAATGTGCCAAGGGGTTTGGCTTTTTGCTGAACTCTGAACACTGAACTCTTTCCAAGAAAAGGAGTGGCCCGTGTCAAATATCGTAATTATTGGAACCCAATGGGGTGATGAAGGCAAAGGTAAGATTGTCGATCTTCTTGCAGAATTTGCTGATATGGTCGTTCGGTTTCAAGGCGGCAACAATGCCGGCCATACGATGGTGGTGAACGGCGAACAATTTATCAGCCATCTGGTGCCCTCCGGCATCTTGCAGGGGAAAATATGTCTTTTGGGAAACGGAATGGTCGTTGATCCCGCTGTCCTCGTTCAAGAGCTTGATAATTTAAAAAAGAAAAAGATCCATGTCGGACCGGACAGGCTTAAAATCAGCGAAAAAGCCCATATCATTATGCCCTATCACAAACAAATTGATCTGGCCCGGGAAAAGATGAAGGGAAACAACAAAATAGGCACCACCGGACGCGGGATCGGGCCCTGTTATGAAGACAAGGCAACTCGCAGGGGCATACGTTTTATCGAACTTTTAGATACCGAACATTTTGCTGAAAGGGTAAAAAATATCTTAGAAGAGAAAAATTTTTACCTTAAACAATATCTTTTAGCTGAAACATTGGACCCGGAAAGAATTATTGATCAATACCATGCATATGCCGATCGGCTTGGACCCCACGTTACCAATATCTCCCTTGTCATGAGCCGGGCACTTAAGGAAAACAAACAAATTCTTTTTGAAGGCGCCCAGGGCACCCATCTTGATATTGATCACGGCACTTATCCTTTTGTCACCTCGTCGAACACGGTTTCCGGAAATGCCTGCTGCGGTGCCGGTATCGGTCCAAAAGAAATTACCGGAGTTGTCGGTATTGTAAAAGCCTACACCACCCGTGTGGGAAGCGGCCCCTTCCCTACCGAACTTTTTGACGAAACCGGTGACAGGATTCAGGCAAAAGGGGCGGAATTCGGCGCTACAACCGGTAGAAGACGCCGGTGCGGATGGCTCGATACGGTATTGCTGCGCAATGCCGTACGCCTGAACGGACTCACGGGCCTTGTAATCACCAAGCTGGATGTGCTGGGCGGACTGGATCACCTTAACATCTGTACCGGCTATGAATATAACGGCACAATCATCCCGGATTTTCCGGCAAGTCTCAAGGTCTTGGGGCTGTGCAAGCCGGTTTACGAGGGTTTGCCGGGATGGACGGAGGACATATCCGGTATTCGAAGACTGGAGGATCTGCCCGAGAATGCAAAAAAGTATCTCCATCGGATCGAAGAACTGACAGAAACACCCATCGATATTGTATCCGTGGGACCTGCAAGGGATGAGACGATTATCATCAATAATCCCTTCCTAAAGTGAGCGTTTCAAATTTTAACCCGCCATCGAACTATGGCGGGTTAATCTTTAAAGTATTTAATGCGAAACTCAAATTAAGTTTTCAATGCAGAAATTGGCAATTTTTCGCAAGCTAACCATTTAACGAAACAACGAATCGACCATTTGACCATTTATGATTGACATTTTGTGATCTAGCACATAAAAGAAAATCTCAGTCGGGACGTGGCTCAGTCTGGTAGAGCACAGCGTTCGGGACGCTGGGGTCGCGCGTTCAAATCGCGCCGTCCCGACCAGATAATCTCAATAAGTTAGGCCGGATTAACCAATCCGGCCTTTCGGTTTTTTGGGGTAATGTTTTACCAAAACGCGTGAAGGACTTTTTAAGATAACAACCCCTTAAGCAGTTTTGGACAATTATAAAATGTAGCCTCAGGGGCTTTGTTTTTTTATCCCCCAAGACAATCCTAATAGAAATCCTTGTCATTTTGCATTACCCTTTTCGCTCCGGTTAAGATTTTGAGTACATTTACCGATATTGTTAATAGGAAAAATGACATGAAAACAAAGCTCTTAATTGTATCCATCTCAATTGTTTATGCTGTCATGCTTGCGCTTTATTACGCTAGCTAAATAATTTGAGTACATTTGCCGATATCCTAAAATAGAGGTGGGAATTTCTTTATCCCCTCGATTAACCCCTGAGAGAGAGATTGTGGGGGCTCTCAGGGGTTTTCTGTTTCCTGATTAACCCAAAGCTCATTATTGGTAATGGGTGTGGTTAATTTATTTAACAAGATTCTTGACATTTAAACGGCGAAAAAAGTGCGAAAAAATGAAAAGCCACAGACTTTTTCACCAGCATATTTTATAAGGCGCTGATCTTTGTCTCAACCAGCCAAAGAAAAGCAACAGCTCGTAACTTAATGTCTATCAGGTCACGTCTTTTGATGTTAAAAAAACGAATAGAGTTCGGAATCTAATGACATACAAACAAAATTTTATGCTGGCGCGGAAAATCGATCAGCATTACATTTAATTGACAAAGCAAAAGAAAAAATGAGAGAATCACTAAGCTTATTTGATAAAAGTATTGAAGTCTTGAATATAAATTAAATGAAGACACCTTAAAAATAACCCGTAACCAAAAAGGTTGCCATGGATTGATTATCAAGACCTGATTTCTAATAGAGACAGGGTCTTGTTTTTGAATTGAATTTTTTGGAGGACAATAAATGGATATAGTTTATGCAGGAGCAACCAATCACGTAACTATAACCTGTCCCAAATGCGGATTAACAAAAAATAAAGATGTAACGGATTTTAAAGATACTCCCAAAAGGTTGAAGGCTACATGTAAATGTGGCGAAGTTTTTCGGGTCTTTTTGGAATTTCGAGGGGATTACCGCAAGATAGTACGGCTTTCCGGTGATTATTTTGTCCAGGAGAAAGATGAAAAGGGAGAAGTACTCATCAAAAACATTTCAATTGCCGGAATCAAATTTGAAACTCTTAAGCCACATAATATTTCCAAAGGTGATATAGTTGAATTAGAATTTACTTTAGACAATCGAAATAAAACTGAACTCCACACACTCGTTAAAATAATGCGGGTCAATGATCTCAACGTTGGGGGACAGTTCATTGATGAAAGTAGTTTGAAACAGGATTTGGTTCTTTATCTAACAAAATAGTTTGTTCTGGGTTAGAGACGTTTTGACAATTGCAAAAATAGGATTTACTTGATCTGACCCCAGAAAAATATGATATCTGCAATCGCTCACCGGTTTGAAGCTATTTAATATATTGATAACAAACATAATAATTATAATTTTAGCCGTTTTAAAAAATTATCAAAAAGTTCCTCCTAAAGCCAAAAAGGCGGAACTGAATTTTCGCCGATAAATTTAAACAATAATCATTCAAGATCTTACACACAAAATCCTCAACTAAATTTCGATAGGGATTCCCTATACCTTGACAACTCTCAACAGAGTGTACATAGTCATTTATAAAGCTTACGAATTTGAAGGCTCAAAAAGTGAAGTTTTACATTCATCTTGATACAGGTACTTTGTCATGTATCAATGGAGATAGCAAAGCCTCTATCGAAATCAAGTTTGTGTTTAATTTCATATACATCTAAAACCGGGATGGTGTTTTCAGATCCTGAAAATTTATAAGCGTGGAATAATGATAGAGATTCCATCTGGTCCGCAGAATGATTTGCTTATAGAACTGGATGAATTGCGCCGCCAGAAAACAGAAATGGAAGCGCTCAAAAAGCGATACCAACAGGTGGAAGCCGCTTTGAGGGCAATTGAAGAGAGAAACCGAGTGCTCGGCGATAGCGCACCGTTCGGGATCTTCACTGCTGATTTGAAAGGGCGCATTACCAGTCTGAACCGCAGGATGCAGGAAATACTCCCCTGGTCTGCAAGTCAACTTCCTGAATCAATGAATATTTTTGAATTTCAATCCCTGATTGATTCCGGAGTTATCGATGACATCCGTCATTGTTGGCATATCAAACAATCAATTATTCGGGATTATTCTTGCGTTAACGACAAAGGAAATTGCCTGGAATTACGCTTTTACATCAGCCCTGTTGTAGATACTACGGGTGACGTATCGGGTGTCATGGCGTTTGTTGAAAACTATACCCACTTGAAACTGGCCCAGGCAGCCGCCGAGGAAAGCGAACAACGATATCGACTGTTATTCCAATCAGCACCAATTGCCATGATTGAACGGGATGCTTCTGAGCTTAAAGCTTATCTTGAAAAGCTTCGTCAATCAAGTGATTTTAATTTAAATCATTACTTGCAGCAGCATCCCGAAGAAGTGCTGCGCTGCATGGCACTCATTAAAACAGTTGACTGTAATGCTGCTTTCTGCGAACTGTTGGAAGTGCAGGACAAGAAAGTTTTTATGTCGGAATTTCCCTTGATGGCGCTGGGCAGCGAATTTCGGAAGATGGCAGAAGAAATTATTTTGATGGTGGCCCAAGGCACTATTCGACGCGAAAGGGAACAGACGATTCAGACATTGAAAGGAAAACAGAAGAATGTCCTTGTTCGAGCTTTGGTTCTTGAAGGTCATGAAGATACGCTATCGAGGATAGTAATTTCTTTTGTGGATATTACCGAGCGCAAAGAAGCCGAAGAAGCATTGAGAGCCAGCGAGCAAAGATTTCGCGAGCAAGCCCTGCGTGACAATTTAACTTCCCTCTATAATCGGCGCTATCTTTACCAGTCGCTGGCTTTTTTGATCGAATCCGCCAAAAACAATCGAAGCAAGTTATCGCTTCTTTTCATGGACCTGGACAATTTCAAAAAGGTGGTGGATACGCACGGTCATTTAAACGGCAGCTATGTAATTCAGGAAGTCGCAGGAACCATCAGTCGTACCCTCGAATCACCCGCTTATGCCGTAGCCTACGCAGGTGATGAATTTGTTGTGGTTCTGCCAGGTTTAGATCAATATCAGGCGGCAAATAAAGCATCACAAATTCAAGCTCAAATAAAAACGTCGATTTATCTTAGCAGCAGGGGTAAAGCAGTACAGCTTCAAGCCAGCTGCGGAATAGCCACTTTTCCCGAACATGCCGTCGATTCGGATTCACTTTTAGCGGCAGCCGACCAAGCTTTGTTTTCTATCAAGAAAATCGGCAAGGGTGCCATCGGTTTTTATGAAAACATCGATAAATAATCCGGACGGACATCACTCATCGAGTTAAATGAAAAATGATAGGAAACGGTATTAATAAGCCAAAAGAAAAGGTGATAATTATGCACACAAATCTTCTGAAACATTTAATGTATCGATTTATAATGATTATTGTCACTTTCTTTATCACGTTTTCTTTAATATTCAGCACGGTGGAAGCCGGGAATAATTGGTTAGATAAGGGTAAAGATCTCCTTAAGACTTACGGCGGAGACAGCAATAAAACGGGAATCACCGTCGAGGAAATCGTGGCCGGGCTTAAAGATGCGCTTCGTGTCGGCTCGGAGAATGTCGTTGCCCGGTTAGGCCGCGTAGACGGATTCAATTCAGATCCGGCCATTCATATACCGCTGCCAAGGGAATTAGACAGAGTAAAGTCTGTTCTGGACAAAGTGGGCATGTCCAGTTTGCTCAAAGACCTTGAATTGAAACTCAACCGGGCTGCTGAAATCGCCACTCCAAAAGCGAAGAAACTTTTTTTACAGGCCATTACTGAAATGAGTTTTGATGATGTAAAGAAGATATATGAAGGACCTAAAGATGCGGCTACTCAATATTTTAAAAATAAAATGTCTCCGGCTCTTTCAAAAGAAATGGAACCCATAGTGAATAACAGCCTTTCCAAAGTGGGAGCCATTCAGGCTTATGATGGCGCGATGAAAGAGTATCGATCCGTTCCATTTGTGCCGGATGCAAAAGCCGATCTGACTGACTATGTTGTTGAAAAAGGAATGGACGGGATCTTCTATTACATGGCCGAGGAAGAGGCTGCTATCCGAACGAATCCAGCCAAGCGAACCACTGATTTGTTGAAACGTGTATTCGGTGCGAAATAGAAAATTAAGGAGTAGATAGATAGATAGATAGATAGATAGATAGCGTATGAATAAGATATAGAGATTAATGGGCGTCCCTGGCCCTTTCTCTTTTCAATC
>JARRRC010000232.1:0-4535 GCA_037381105.1 Desulfobacterales bacterium | reverse complement strand
GGAGAACGCATCTGGTTTGTTCAAGGAGATGCGGAACACATATCCTTTCCGGACGGATATTTCGATGCCGCCATGGTGGGGTTCGGCATCCGCAATGTGACCCACATGGACCGGGGGTTCAAAGAGATGTTCCGCGTGCTGAAACCCGGAGGCAAGATGATGTGTCTGGAATTCTCGAAACCGACATCGCCTGTATTCCGACAGTTGTATGATATGTATTCATTTCATGTGATGCCGGCACTGGGTAAGGTCTTCGCAGGGACAGGCAAGGCATACCTGCATCTTACAGAGTCCATACGAACGTTTGCGCTGCCGAACAAGCTGACGCATGTTTTGAAACAGGTTGGATTTTCTGAAGTGACGGAGCGCAAACTCACCAACGGCATTGCAATGATCCATTTAGCTGTCAAGGACTGAGCAATAAGGAATCATCATGAAACTGAACTGGGCGGAACGCTGGGTAGTCAACAATCCTATGAGGGTATTTCAGCAACATATAGAGGTGAAATGGCTGCGGCAAATGATGCCGTTGAAGACAGGATCTATGATTCTTGAAGTGGGATGCGGCCGCGGCGCCGGCGCAAAATTGATCCAGAGCACATTTCAGCCGTCTCAACTGCACATCCTGGACCTGGATATTGAAATGATGCAAAAGGCCAAAAAATACCTTTCTTCGACATCGAATGATAGTTTGAATCTGCTTGCCGGCGATTCCATTGAGCTTCCGTTTAAAACCGGCTGTCTGGACGCGCTTTTCGGGTTCGGGTTTTTGCACCATGTCCCGAACTGGCGCCAGGCGTTATTCGAAATCGCCAGGGTGTTAAAATCCGGCGGTGTTTATTATATGGAAGAGCTGTATCCTTCCTTGTATCAGAACGTGATCACCAAGCGCATCCTTCTTCATCCTGAACACGATCGTTTTACCAGCAACGATCTGCGAACCGAAATGGCGGCTAAGGGTCTGAGTCTTGTCAATGCCTTTGAGCTGAAAAAAATGGGGATCCTGGGCGTTGCCACTCGGTTGGATGGAATGATATAAACCGGATTCATCCCGCCAATATGTTGGTCACAACGATGACCAGCAACACCAAAGGATAGGTGCTGGCCATGTTGAAAAGCGCCATGGCATAGCGTGGTTTTCGGGTCTTATAAAGAAGGACGGCAGGCAAAATCAGAAAGAAAAGCCCGGTTGACGCTGCGGCAAACAAGAACGGAAATTCAAAAGGAATGGGTGAACCGAGAAACACGAAAACACAAAGAATTGCCGAGGCCGTCAAAGAACCTATGATGATGGTATTGGCCGAGTCAGGACCCAGCTGAACCGGAATGGTTCTGGCATGAAGACGCTGATCCACCTCGATGTCGGTCCAGTCGTTGGGTACGTTCTGCCCGCCGATTTCCCACAGGAACAACCACAGAAAAAGCATAAAAAGAAACAACGGTGACGGCTTGGGGTCCACTGCAAATACACCGGCAATGGCACCGGCTGTTTTTACGCCGCCGCTGACCAGGGTTCTGAAATGGGTGACTTTGAGGAGCAGACAGTATATGGCCTCCAGCAAACAGCCCATGGCAAAAATTAAAATACAGACCGGGTTTAAATGGTAAGCGCCCCAGACGGCTAAGATTGACCAGGCGACGGTCCAAAGCATCCCTTCTATGAAACTCAAATATCCTTGGGCCATGGGATGCCTTACCATCGCGGCATCCAGGTCGCATTCGATATCGATATTACCGCAAAGCTTCAGCTTTTCTTTATCCACACGGTAATCGATGACATCGTTTAAGGCATACACTGCGGTATAGCCGGCAAATGTGGTGAAAAGCCCTAACAGAATCACCTCAAAAGCGGGGAACCTGCCGAGCCACAACAAAGCGCCCAACGCCGGAGTGGCCATATCCAGGAGTCCGTGCGGCGTTCTGGAAAGGGCCAAAAATAGTTTTAATTTATGAAATCCGGTATATGGACGGGCCAGTTGTGACATTTTTATATCCAAACCCTGTGAACAATTGATCAGAACCAAAACCTGATCGTTAAGTTTCGAAAAAATTCGCTTTTCCTTAGCATGGGGCCCTCATGATCGTCAAGACGTTACCATCCTATGAGACCTTTGAAAAACCCCCCTTTTTGCCCGATTTCTGCGTCAGGCTCAATTTTTAATCCTCGAAATACTGAATGTATTCATGTGGTTAAAATTTTCGCCTTTCTTGAACTCGAACAAAAATTTACATTTTTCAAAGGTCTCCCTATTTGGCGGCAAAACGCATTTGATTTCGGTGCGGTAACCCGTAAACACGGCTTGCCGGCGAATGTCGGCCGTATGAGGTGTTTCATAATTCGTATGATACAAATTTGTCTCATAATGCAAAAGAAGGCGTCTTTTTCCGGTGTATCGAAGGGCATAACATGCTTATCGGATCGGTGTTGGAAATCAGTTTATATATTGATCGCATGGTAGTGCCGGTTTGGGTTCAATGTGCCGGACCAGGCAGCCTGTCGAAGGATCAGGATAGATCAGCGGATATCATTATCTTCCGCTTTATGGTATTATAAAATATTCACAGGTTCATGTTCAAGGGACAAACATAATTTCTTCATTGCACCCTGTAACCCATTTACCATCAAGCCGTGAGAAATTCTCATGGCACATTAATTGCAAAATAAAAATTAAAAACCCGGACCTAAATTGAAGGATTGCCGATTAAAATTTAAAACGATTATCTTAGGACTGAATATTTTCAGTGGAGAAATATAATGATGACACTGTCTGATATCAAAAAGGATCAGGACCTCATCAATGCCATAGACTGGGACATGACGCCCGAAGAAGCGGTTCGGCTTTATCTTGAATGGGGAAACAACTGGGCTGGCGGAAATTATGTTATCCGTTCAAAGGATGATACATCGCACTATTTTGTGATAAATACCTGGAAGGGTTTTCCGGTGGTCTATCTCATAAAGAGAAATTCCGATGAAGCGAAAGAGCTGGCGAAAATCGAGATACCTGAAATGTTGAAAAAGGGGTACATCAAAAAGAATGGCAAAGCCAAAGGCGTTTATTCCATTGATGCGGATATAAAAGAGTGGCTTAAAAAAGAACTTGCTCCCTAATAATAATTTTTGAGGAGGAAAAGAATGGAGAAAAAAGTGTTAGAGGCCATGAAAAAGGCGGGCAAACCATTGAGACCCGGGGAAGTGGCCGAAATGATCGGTGAAGAGAGCAAAACGGTTTCCAAGATCATCAGTGATCTGAAAAGAAAGGGAAAAGTAATATCGCCGAAAAGATGTTTTTATGCACCCAGTGAATAGTTTGCGCGATTTAAAATAAATGATTGATTCTTTCAAAATATCCTGCAAAAATAAATATATCACCGCTGCTGGCGAAAATATCTTTTTTCGGCCTTTCACACAGAAATCAGGAACCGACATTTTTAGCGTTTGACCCGGCCGATGGCAACAGACACACCTGATGTTATTGGCCTGTATGTCTAAAGGTGCATCTTCGGCGACCCAATGCCGGAGGTCGGCACGTAAGAACAAAATCTATAGGAGGGGATTATGACGTTTGAATCTTTTGAGGTGCTGATTGAATTTGCAATTGAAAAAGAAAAAGAAGCTGCTGCATTTTATGCGAACCTGGCCCGGCAAACGTCCTTTTCAGGCGTAAAAGAATCATTGCTTGAAATGGAAAAGGAAGAGAAAAAACATGAAAGTTTACTGAAAGATATAAAAAGCAACAAAGCACTGGTGAAGGAATATAATTTTAAATGGATTCCGGATATGAAACGAAGTGATTACATGGTCGAAATGAAATATGAAGACGGCATGAATTATACGGATATTCTTCGCATTGCCATGAAACGGGAAGAGCAGGCGCTAAAAATGTATAATGAGCTTCAAAAGAAAACCGACAATCCGGAGCATACCAAGATCTTAAAGGTGCTTTGCCAGGAAGAGGCAAAACACAAACTGTTTTTGGAAGGCCTCTATGATGACCATATGGCCGAACAGGGAGATTAAAAATATCATCAAACGGCGAGGTTGATCGTCTTTTTAGGCGATAAACCGTGTCCATTGAATGATCAGCTATGGAACAGCCGATTCATTTTTATAATCTGCAAGGTGAAAAACTTGCAGGATCGCTTCATATCCCCAAACAGCATGCCGGGGGCGGGGTGGTGTTTGGTCATTGTTTCACCTGTTCCCGGCATACTCGTATTATCCGGGAGATGTGTGATGCATTGGCGGCCGAAGGTTTTTGGGCTTTACGGTTTGACTTTTCCGGGAACGGACAAAGTGAAGGCGAATTTTCCAAGTCCACCTATTCCAAGCAGATCACCGAAATGAAGACGGCCGCAGACGTTATTTTGGGAAAAGGCGTCCGAAGAATCGGACTTGCAGGACACAGCATGGGTGCGGTTATCGCTGTTCTCACCGCAACGCAGATCCAATCTTTAAAGGCGGTATGTTCGTTGTCCGGCCGGATGTCCGGCCTGAACGCCTGTTACTTTTTCAGCAGTCGCCAGATAAAGGA
>JARRRC010000231.1:0-7521 GCA_037381105.1 Desulfobacterales bacterium | reverse complement strand
AAAGACATGATGTTAACCGGCGCTTCCGTTCCCCGGGTTCCTGAAGGAACGACTATGGAGGATGCGGTAAAAGAAATCAACCGTCTGGAGTTAGGGGTAACGCTGGTCATTCGTTCGGATAAGTCGCTTGCCGGAATCATCACCGATGGCGACTTAAGACGCCTGATTGCCAATAAAAAATCTATTGCCGGTTTAACCGTTGAAGACGTTATGACCAAAAATCCACGAACCGTCACCCTTAATTCGCCGGCCTATGATGCGCTGAACATGATGGAAAAATACCAGATCACCGTGCTTCCCATCACCGACTCGAAAGGAAAAATTCGAGGAATCTTACACTTACATGATATTTTAGGAAAAGGTGAATTTAAATTCAACGGCATTTAACCCAAAAACTTGGGAACAAATTGAATTCTAAAACGAAGGTTTTAAATTTTAAGAGGATACCATGAAATTTGAGCATATTGACACCAAAATACCTGTCCTTGGCCCTCAAAGAGTACCATCACCCATTAAAAGAGGAGAAAAGGGTGGCCTGACTTTTGTAAATGATACGGATAGGGTTGTGATGGATGTCAATCTAAGCAATATTATCCAAACGGTCAAAGAGGGGAAAGAGTTGATTTCATTTGAACTGGCCGGACCCAGAGAGAAATTGTATTTCGACCCGAGCAAACTCAGGTGCGGTTTGGTGACCTGCGGCGGACTCTGCCCGGGCTTAAATGATATCATTCGGGCCATTGTACTGGAGCTTTTT
Organism: Desulfobacterales bacterium; assembly: GCA_037381105.1. Classification (GTDB taxonomy): domain Bacteria; phylum Desulfobacterota; class Desulfobacteria; order Desulfobacterales; family UBA11574; genus UBA11574. The sequence goes on along the minus strand of JARRRC010000231.1, from coordinate 6,764 downwards.
TACGGCTACGGCGTTAAAAATATTTTTGGCTTCAAATACGGTCTTCAAGGGTTTATTCCAAAATACATGCATGATATCATCGATCTTAAACCGGAAACCATCGCCAATATTCACGAGATGGGCGGTTCGATCCTCGGTTCTTCAAGAGGCCCTCAGTCGATAGATGAAATCGTTGACTCCCTTGAACGATTGAACATCGGCATACTTTTTATGATCGGTGGCGACGGAACACTCATGGCCGCTGCAAAAATAGCAGAAGTTGTCACAGAAAGAGATTTGAAGATCAGTATTATCGGAATTCCAAAAACCATTGATAACGATATATATATGGTCTCCAGGTCTTTTGGCTTTGATACCGCCGTGGACGTTGCTACTCAGGCCATTAGGAGTGCCCATAACGAATCAATCGGATATCCCAATGGAATCGGTCTTATTAAACTGATGGGAAGACACTCGGGTTTCATCGCAGCAACCGCTACTCTGGCTCAACAGGATGTTAATTTTGTGCTGATTCCTGAAGTGGATTTTGATCTTGAAGGGCCGAATGGATTTTTTGCCTCCCTTGAAAAACGCTTGAGTCAAAGGGGACACGCTGTGGTTGTCGTAGCGGAAGGAGCCGGTCAAAAGTTTTTTAAAGATGAAACTGCCGAACAAGATGAATCCGGAAACATCAAGCTCAAAGACATCGGCATTTTTTTAAAACATACCATACTGTCTCATTTTCATGGCAAGGGGATCGATATATCTTTAAAATATATCGATCCCAGCTACATGATAAGAAGTCTTCCGGCAAATGCCAATGATAATGTTTTTTGCAGTTTTTTGGGCCGAGATGCAGTCCATGCGGGTATGGCGGGAAAAACAAAACTACTTGTCGGACGCTGGAACAATCACTTTGTTCATATTCCGATGAGCGCCTCGGCAGGAAAACTATGGCTCAGCGTCCTTGGCGCAACAGGTCAGGGATCACTTAAAAACGACCATTAGGTCCATAGGAAAGTGATTTTCCAAGCATTCGATGGATAACGGCAGCATGCTTGCCGGCCGCCCCTTTGTTTAACATGACCGCTTCTCTGGCCGATTGACCGACATCATCCGCCTCATCGGGATGTGTCAGGTAATAGAGCATCTTATCAGCCAATTCTTCGCCATTTTTGACCTGAATGCCGCCGGCCGTTTTATCGAGAAGCGCTTTGGCATCCAGAAAATCTTCCATTGAAGGGCCATAAAATACGGGTTTGCCCCACACGGCTGCTTCAAGGACATTTTGACCGCCCAACGGTTCCAGACTCCCGCCGCAAAAAACGACTGAAGCAATGCTGTAAGTGGACTGCAGATCCCCGATGGTGTTAATAATGACAACAGGGGCTGTCCTCGGGCAATCGGGATTGTCAATTTCTGTTCTTAATTGATGTAAAAACCCTTTTTTATTAACGGCATCTATAATTTGCCGGATCTTCTTGATATGTCTGGGTGCGATGATCAGAAGGGTTTCAGGTAAAGTTTTAAGAATTCTTTCATACACATCCAGGACAATCTCATGCTCCGAACCGCGGGTGCTTCCCGCAACCAACACCGGTTCATTCCCGTTTAAATTATAAAGTTTTTGATTTTCTTTTATAACGCCAAAATCGGCCCGGCGCAGTAAAAGATCATACTTTGCATTTCCGTTAACTTCAATTTTTCTTCGAGGAACACCCAACATTGTCAATCGCCGGGCATCTTCATCCTGAATCATACTGAATATTTCAACATGATCCAAGGCTTCTTGAATTAAAAATCGGATCTTTAAATATCCCTTTATGGACCTGACTGAGATTCTCCCATTGACGAGTGCAACTTTCACGCCCAGCTTGCGGGATGCAAACAACCAGTTCGGCCAAATTTCGGTCTCAAGGCATACCAGAATATCCGGTCGAACGGTTAAGAGCGCCTTTCGAACTGAAACAAGAAAATCAAGCGGTGCATAAATGCATGTCACCCTCGATCCGAATTTTTCTCGGGCGAGCGATTGTCCGTGCTCCGTTGTTGTAGAAAGGATTAAGGCACAATCCGGTATTAATCGCTCCAGAGATTCAATAATCGCCTCGGCGGCACTCACTTCTCCCACTGAAGCTGCATGAATCCATATTCTCGGCAAACCGGCAATACCGCTTACGAGTGACCGTGGGTAAAAACCGAAACGCTGAGGGATGCTGTCGCTGAAACGGCCGGAAGAAATTATACGCTTTATAAGCGAAATTCATACATTTACCGTCGTTTCAGCTCAACAAACCGTTGACCCTTTATCTGGAGAAGATATAGGTTTTTCCGGGCATCTCCGTTCCACTCAAAAGAAGTCAGGCCTGTCAGGCCCTGAAAATCTATGAGCTGCTTAAGTTCATTTTTAATGGCACTTCTGTACCGAACATCAGGTCGATTCACTATCTGAAACATGATCAAAGCGGTATCATAAGCCGCTGCTTCCATAAATCCCGGTTTTTCATTATAAATTTTATAATATCCGTCAACGAATTGTCTGACATTTCGCATTCTGCTTCCGGCAAAAAATCCATCCGGCATTATCGCCCCCTGAATATATTGACGGGTCATATCGATTAAATCCTCTGAATGCCATAAATTGGTACCTAAAAGATATGTATCCTTAATGTCGTAAAAAGCAAGCTGAGGAACAATCAGTCCCGACTTCTTGGGAGCATCGGGAATAAAGAGGGCATCAAAATCGACAATGGCCTCCGGTTTTTCGTTTTCCCCTGATCCGAAACTTTCAGATTCTTCATCCAGAGGCAAAAGCTGGGTTTCAAGAATATTTTCGATATGTTTCTTATCGGGTTCGTTGTCACCTATTGCCACATCCATATTTTTTAGATTCTCGGGAACTTCATAATAAAGACCTACCAGTTTTTTAATAGGATTGGCAAAATCGGTTCCTTCCGGATTGTAAGGTTCAACACCTACCACTTTGCCCTCATGGGCAATCACTTCATCCCAAAACAGGTTCATAAATGTTTTACCATATTTTTCATCGGGGTAAAGAATCGCGAAATCCCTAATACCGAGTTCCTCGGTCGCATAAGATACCAGAGCCCTAACCTGCATATCGGGAGTAATAAAATTTCTAAAAACATATTCTCCAATTTCGGGGATATTATCTTTTTGTGTCATGGTAATTATCGGTATCCCGTAATCCTGTGCCTCTTTAGCAGCAGCACCTGCCGTAACAACGGGTCCGATGATAGCGGCAACGTTCTCTTGGAACAACTCTTTCACGGCCGAAGCAGCCTTGACCGGATCAGACGCCGTATCCTTGATGATTATTTTGACTGAAGATCGGGGGTTTAACAGGTTAAATTGATGAAAAGCGAGTTCAATGCCCTTTAATGCCCTATGGCCGTAAATTTCATAAGAGCCGCTTAAAGGGAGTAAACACCCTATGGTGTAACGGCTATAAACGGACTGCTTATTGATTGCAGCGATGATTGATTTGGCCTGCTGTACATTCTCATGTTGTGGGAATTTATCCGTAAAAGCGGATAAGGCTTTTAAAGCTTCATCATACTTTTCTTCTTCAGCATCGTTAAGCCCCAGCTGAAACATAAGATAGCCTCTCGGGACATCATCTTTAACCCGGTCGATGAGGGATACGATGTCTTCGGATTCCAGCCGTCTAACAGCATCTTTCAACTTTGCGACAATATGCTCTTTTTCCGTATCTTTTGAGTGTTTAAGAGCCATGATGTAATAACTAACGGCATCTTTTGGAGAGCCCATAGCCTTGTAAATGTCGCCAAGCAGCAAATACGTTTTGAGAGCGTGAACCCGGGAAGTCGTATGCTCGAGAAAATCCGTCGCCTGTTGAATAGCAGCTTCATATTTACCATCGTTGTAATACGCAACGAGCATTTCGAATCGGGCATCGGGGATTAAATGACTTTTGGGATAATCGTCAATTAGGCGTTGATAGGTTTCGCGTGCTTGTTGATATTTCCCAAGAGTCGTATAAATCGATCCCATATTCATCAAAGCGGCATCGGCCAGAGACCTGTCCGGAAATCGCTGGATGTATTCATTAAAGTCTGCCAGGGCCTTTTCGTAAGATTTTGCATGCAGCATTTTTTCAGCCCGCGAAAAAAGCTCATACGAAGGTCCAACCCTTTCAGGAACCGGCTTTACCGCACATGCTGCTAAAAAAAGAACTGCTGAAAGCACTAAAACTATTTTAATCGGTTTCATATAAAAGTTTTCTCGTGGATATAAATTAATACTGTTTGGTCTTTGATGTTTACCCTTATTTACCAACAAAGGCAAGAATAACCTGAATCCTTTGCTCCTATAAACCTTTTGAACCTCAAATGATCGTAAACAAAATGATGAGGAATACTAAATGTTCAAAAATACAAGCGCTTACCCCGCCATAAATCGGTTGCGATAAAGCGGATATAAGAGAGTTATCATCAGATGTTTATTACATCATTTTGTTTGCCCTTTGGGAAAGCCGATAATGCCCCATCTCCTTTGTTATCAAGAGCTCACAGTAGACGACTACGGCTTCGCCCTCGATGCCGCGGATATGGGGCGTCCTCGGCTTTCGATCAATTTAATTTACTTCGTGCAAAACCCAGGTACTTACCCTTGCCAAGAACCTCATAAAAATGTTATAAGCCAAAACCTTTGAAAATTGACAAAGTTTATTAAGATTACCAAATACAACAAAATATTATCATAAAAATCATGAAAAACCAAAATCCAAAAGCACCCGCATCGATGCCGAATGAAAAAACGTCAAATCAAAAAGTTGATCAAGAACTCAAACGCCTGAGACTGCAACTCGATGCCATCGACCAACAGATTGTTTCTCTCCTTGCCCAACGCCAGGCGGAAGTCGAGCGCGTCGTTCAGCTTAAAAAGGCCTATAATATCCCGGTCTATCATCCGGCAAGGGAAGAAAATTTAATCTCGCACCGCCGAAGCCAAGGATCTAAAGCAGGTCTTAACCCGGATTATGTTGAAGAAATTTACCGTCGAATTCTCCGCCAGTCACGGGTTGAACAAACCGCACAAATGGCACGAAAAGGGATACGCGCAGGAGCATGCGTCCTTTTAATCGGAGGGCTGGGCAGCATGGGGCAATATTTTCGTCAATGGTTTGCCGCAGCAGGATACCACGTTCGAATCTTGGATTGTCAGGATTGGCCCAATGTTGATGCGCTTTGCCGGGATGTCGAACTGGCGATTATCAGTGTTCCGATTGAAGTCACCGTGTCGGTGGCCCAAAAAATCGCCCCTCACCTTCCCCCGGAATGTGTGTTGGCAGATATCACGAGTATCAAAAAAATTCCCCTTACCGCCATGCTTGAAGCGCATCAAGGTCCGGTGGTCGGGCTGCATCCGCTTTTTGGTCCTACCACTTCGACCATGGACAAACAAATCATTGTGGTGACCCCCGGCAGGGATATGCCAGGCTGCCAGTGGCTGATTGACCAATTCAGTGCTTGGGGAAGCATTGTCCTGCAAGTCAATGCCGATGAACACGACAAGATTATGTCCATTGTCCAAACGGTGAGACATTTCGCCACTTTTGCATTTGGTCAGTTCCTTCGCCGCAAACAGATTGATTTGCCCCGAACGCTGGAATTTTCGAGTCCCATTTATCGCTTGGAGCTCGGGATGGTGGGACGCCTTTTCGCCCAGGATCCTTCACTTTATGCTGAAATTATCTTTGCATCACCGGAACGATGTGCCCTGCTGATGCAATATCTTGAATCCCTGGCCACGAATCTTGAAATGATCAAAAATGGAGATAAAGAAACGTTTCTTGCGGAGTTTAAAAAAATCGCCGAATGGTTCGGGCCGTTCAGTGAACAGGCACTGCGGGAAAGTACGTATCTCATTGACAAACTGATCGAACGTTTTTGAAATTATTGGATTGTGTTCTTTGCCGGCGTTCTTTCATCCATGGGAATTGCCCGGCCCTTGATAAGACACTCTTCCCTTGACATGCCCCCCTCTCTTTTGTAATCTTCGTTTGAAATTTTGTTTATCACACAACATATCCAAATCAGACCAATAAGGATGCAATTTCAAAAAATTGTAATCGATAATTAATCTCAAGACCCAAAACCAAAAAGGAAGCGGGTAAGTGTCCGAAACAGCACCTCTTTACAACAGCAGAATTATAAGAACATATTTTGAATACATTAAGAACACTTATCCTGATTTGGATATGGATTCCATACTGGAATATGCCGGAATGACAAGATATGAAATAGAAGACCAGGCTCACTGGTTCAGTCAGAAACAGACCGATCGTTTTCAGGAAATACTGATTAAACAAACAGGTAATCCAAATATCGCAAGAGAAGCAGGACGCTATACTACCTCACATAAAGGAATGGGGCCTGTTAAACAATATACATTAGGTTTAATGAGTCTGACGACAGTTTATCTCCTGATGGAAAAAGTGTATCCAATTTTAAGCCGTGCAGTTGATGTTAAAACCAAAAAGCTGGGTCCTAACAAGGTTGAAATTGTCTCTGCGCCCAAACCCGGTGTAAATGAAAAACCTTATCAATGTGAGAATCGTATTGGTGGATTTGAATCATTATCTAAGTTATTTACTAAAAAGATGGCCAATGTTGCCCATCCTTTATGTTTTCATAAAGGAGATGATGCCTGCCATTATGTCATTACATGGGAAAAAACGACTTCTTCTCTCTGGAAGCGGATTCGAGATTATTCTTTACTCATCAGCATTGCCTCGTCCT
>JARRRC010000230.1:0-10159 GCA_037381105.1 Desulfobacterales bacterium | reverse complement strand
ATTAAAGGTCACATCCGGCATTTTATTTCTTTTCATAATCGATAGCCGTCTCTTCAAACAAGTATTCAATTTTACTGTTTGATCTTCTTTTCTCTGTACTGCAAATATGAGTTGCGCAGTGCCACGTAAGGATCTATGGATGCTTCTTTTAGCGCCTCATACTCGCCGATATGAAAAGACGATTGATTGACGAGATCAAACCCCTTGATCTCCAGCTCCGCTTCCAAAGGGGAAACATAACTGACCGGGTTTAGATAAGCGTCCCCTACCAACCCTATGGAGTCGCGCAGCGTGGACGGCCCCAGAATCGGCCACACAATATAAAATCCATTGCCGATGCCATATTTGCCGAGGGTCTGTCCAAGATCCTCATCATCGGCAAGATAAAGCTTGGGATTTTGCCCTGCCGGATTTCCGAGTCCGAGACACCCGACGGTGGTGTTGATAGCAAATTTAGTAAATTCAGCCGCCGCAGCATTCCCTTTTCCCTGGAGGATGCAGTTAACGAATCGAATCGGCGTCGTCAGATTATAGAAAAAATTTCGTACACCTTCTCTGAAAATATCCGGCGTGATCGCCTTATAGCCTTTTGCCAGAGGTTTGAGCACCCAGAAATACAGCTTGTCATTGAAATGATACACTCCCTTGTTCCAGATATATAAAGGATCCGCCACCTGCACACGACGCGTCTCAAACTCTTCGTCAAAAAACTCATTTTCAATTTTATCCGCCGCATCCGGAGTTGGTGCGATGTCCTGGGTTTTATCCGGATCCGGAGTTGTCGTCGAGGATTTTTTTATTTTAACATCATGAGGCGTTTCATGCAAAGGCTTTGCGGGCTTGTGAGCACATCCGGCGGATAGAAATATGAAAATCAAAAGTACCGGCAGCAGATGGAGAATTTTCTTTTTCAACATGTCATTGAGCGTTTTTCGGGTTTTTATTCACGTCGGGACCAAATGGTTTAAAAATGACCAACAATTCGGGCAACAGCGTCAGCGCGGCAATCAAGGCAATGAGCATCGCCAATCCCGTCAGCAGCCCGAAATATATACTGGGAATAAAACTAGACAATACCAGAATTGAAAAACCGATGATGATGGTGACCGACGTGTAAAACATGGCGTGTCCGATGCTGCCATGGCACCGGTGCAGTGTTTTGATATAATCCTGATCGAACCGAATCTCTCTTTTAAACCGGTGAATATAATGAATGGTGTCATCAACAGCAATGCCGACACTGATGGAAGCAATGGTGATGGTCATCATATCAAGGGGAATATTCAGCCAACCCATGAAACCGAGAACCACGCCGATGGAAAGCAGATTGGGAAAAATGGCAATCAGCGAAATTTTCAAAGATCTGAACAGAATCATGAACATGCCCATCAGTGCCAGTACAACCACCCCCAGCGTTTGAATTTGTGATTTAAAAAGGCTTTGCAGCATGTTGTTGTATAATACCATCACGCCTGTCAAATGCACCTGATTCTCATTCAATCCGAATTTGCTCAGCAGGCCTTCACGGATTTCTTTTAGCAGCTGATTCCGCTTCAATGTTTTTTCCGAATCCCTGACACGGACTGAAAAACGAACTTCATTGTGATCGACGGACACATACGGCTTCAAAACCATGCCTTTGAAACGATCGGGAAGTTCGTTATAGAGCAGGGCCAGTTCGAGATTATCAAGGGGCTTGTTGTGATTGAGCTTTTCGGTCATTTTCAAAAGCGTTCCCAGCGAAAGCACTTTGCCGGTTTCCGGCAGACGGTCGAGATAATCATGGATTTTCTTGACAAGAGTCATTTTTTCCAACGTGAACCAGTACTTGTCTTCTTTTTGCGCGTTATCGAATTCATTGAATGCATCGAATTCATCTTCCTTGTTTTGCACGGGTTCCGAAGCGGGATTCTGTATTTTTGATTTGGGTTTCTCAAAATCCAGAATAACATCCAGAGGTGTGGTGCCGCCCAGGTTTTGGTCAATGGTTTTCATCCCCTGATAGATCTCGGTAGTGTGTTTAAAATAATCGATAAAACTGTTTTCAACCGTTAGTCTTGTTATGCCGATACCGGTCAACACCAGCGCAAGGACGCTGATACTCAATATGAACACACCGTGTTTTTCGGTAAACTGTGCCAAAAAGGGAGTCAATGAAAAGTGCGGTTTTCCCCCGGTTGTGGGCGTTTCTTTGTCCATCAGCACCAATATGGAAGGGAAGAGAAGAAATGTCATGACCAGGGATACGATAATCCCGGCGCCCATCATCCATCCGAAAGTAATTACCGGAAGAATATTGCAAAGCAGCAGCGAACCAAACCCGGCAATGGTCGTCAAGGCAGCATACAAGCAGGGTTTGCCCATTGAGCTGACCGTATCAAGAACAAGCTCACGCTGTGAGGCTTCAGGGTTTTTTCTGCAAAGTTCCCGGTATCTCACCATGAGATGAATGGTGATCGCCATGGTAATGATGAGCTGCAACGAAATAAAATTAGACGATATAACGGTGACTTCCCAGTCGAACAGTCCCAGCAGACCCATCATGGAGATCACGGAAAACGCGCAGCAGATGATGGGTAAAAATATCCAGCGCAATTTTTTGAAGATAATGCCCAGCGTAAAAATCAAAAACAACAATACACCCAGGCCGAATACTTTGAGATCATTTTTGATAAAGGTGATCAAATCATCCGCAATCATGCTGACGCCTCCGAGAAAGAGGTCGGCGTCATCACGGTAATGATCCATAATCGCCCGGATTGCAGCAATGTCCTGGTGCCGCATCTTCTTCATCAAATCCCGATGATCATTAAATTTTTCCGTGACATTTTTCAGCTCGAGAGATTCCTGAGGAGTTAGAGATCCTGCGGATTTTTTCTGCCTGAGACGGTCACGGGTGTTCCGCAGATCCCGGTAAACTTCATCGTTGTTGAAGTAGATAAGCAGCGCTGTGGTCTTGAGATCCGGGCTTACCAGAAGATTTCGATACAGCGGACTGTCCTTAAATTCAATCCTTGCCAGCTTTTTGTCCACCTTTGGGGATTCAATGGTGGGTATATTGCCGGTCAGTTCTTTAACCGGAATCGGCGGGCTTTCCAAAAGCGGGGCATCGAGTATCGAAAATACCGAGGAAACATTTTTTAATTTCTTTAGGTCATTACTCAGACGGGAGAGTTTTGTGAGGGTAACATCATCGAACAAATCCCCTTTCGGGGCATAGGTCATCACCAAATAATCCTGCAGTCCATAGCGGGCATCAATCAGTCGTGAATACTGAAGGTCTTTATCATTTTCCAGCAACAGTGTTTCCGCTGATGCATCGAGTTTAAAGTCCTTTGCAGCATAACCGAAAAAAGAAACCAGCAAGACCAGACAGATAATAACAACTTTGGGCCGAGTCAAAATAAACTGATCGAAAAACTGTGTGACCAACGAAGACGATTTATTCATATAAATTGTTGAACCAGGCACATTCGAATTTAGCCGGCTGTAAAAAACGACTATTTATTTTCCGGTTTTTCGAGCTTCAAAAGAAGGTCGTCAATGGTGCCTTTGCTGAGGATATCGTAAAACTGTGACCGATACGTTGAAATAAGGCTTACGCCTTCGATTTCAATGTCATAAATTTTCCAGTTGTTTGGCGACTTGTATAGTTTGTACATCATAATGATATTGTTGTTTTTTGAAATCACCCGGGTCGGTATTTGAATTTTTATCCCTTCTTGAACCGGTGTCCCAAAAGCGACTTTCTCATCATGATAAAAAGATAATTTATCAACATACGTTGCCTTTAACCGTGCAACAAAAAGATCGGTAAATCTTTCCCTGTTTTTTTCTGAAAGACCGGGCCAGTACTTTCTGCCCAAGGTAAGTTTTGCCATGAGATTGTAGTCAAAGACCGGTTCTACGATTTTTATAAACTCATTATTTTTCTCCTGTTGAACGAGATCTTTTTTCTGCAATACGGCCAGGGCCGCTTCAATTTTTGTTTTCAGTAATTCTTTTGCCGCATTTTTGTCATCCGGCCAGCCGGTCTGACTCATAAGCAGCAACACTAAGACTACATATAAAATTCTTCTCATCGCCATGCCTCTTGATATCGTTATTTTCCACATTGTCTAACCGATATTTTGCTTTAATGCAACCCCATAAGTAAACGGAAAAAAACGAAACAGACTTCGGTGCGTGTGATTGCATGAATCATGCCACGGCTTTGCCTAAAAAACGCCGCAAAAAATTATATGTTATGTTTTTAATCGGTTGACCGGATTTTGGATGAAAAAACATCTTTGAGATCGAAAAGATAAGCATTTTCTGTCAATATTTTGACAACATTTTTCGGACAAAATAGATAAGCTTATCCCTTTCAGGCGGGTTTATCGGCGGCACAATGCTTTGCAGTGTTTACCATATTTAGGATTCGGACGGTTTTGGTGATACTTTCCCATCAACTGCACCTGGCCGATAACGTGATTTTCCATTGCGTTAAGAAGCTGCTTTTTTGTGGCCCCCGGCGGCAGGTTCAACAGGGTGTCGAGGGCGTACAATTTAAAATAATACCGGTGGGTGCCGCCCGGCGGACATGGGCCGCCGTACCCGATGCGACGGAAATCATTAATCCCCTGAATCCCGCCGATTGCGGGACGGTCATCGGAGGCGACATTTTCAGGGGTGCCTTCCACGGATGGCGGAATATCATAATAAACCCAGTGCACCCATATACCCACCGGCGCATCGGGATCATCGCAGATCAGCGCAAGGCTCTTCGTGCCTTCGGGAAGAGAGGCCCATTTTAAAGGCGGAGACACATCGGCCCCGTCACAGGTATATTTTTTAGGAATCATTCCACCTTCATCAAATTCAGTGCTTGTCAGTTTCATGTTTCCTCCTTGTGCTTTAGGATGGGGTAACGTAAAAAAATTAATACAGATGAATAATATCAACCGGCGAATTACGATATTTTTATTTCTCATAATTTCACGCTTAAAATTTGATAAATTCTTAAATTTCAGCAATGTCGATTAAGAAATGCAGACCGGGGGAGTTTTTTATCATTTCATCATTTCAATGGCATCAGTTGGTTTTAGTTTCGCACGATGCCGAAAGCAAATCAAGCATTTTCGATGTTAAACCCTTTCTTATGCAACCGGCAAATAAAAAGCCGGTGATGATTGACGCAAAATAATCCACCGGCTTTCAATAAATTTTATATCCGTTATCCGCTTTGAACTTTAATCTTCCGAGGAGTCGCTGCTTTAACCTTCGGCAAAACAAGCCTCAGCACACCATCAGCGAGTATTGCATCGATTTTGTTTTGATCGATGACGTTGGACAGGGTGAATTGTCGATAGAATTTTCCGGTTTCATATTCAATCAGAACATTTTCTTCACTGTCTTTCTTCAAAGGTGCGACATCTCCGACCAGGGTTAACATATTTTCCCGAAGATCAATGGTCAGATTGTCCGCCGTTACTCCCGGCAAATCCGCCAGGAGGGTAATTTCCTGATCGGTTTCGAATATATCCACATTGGGGGTAAAAACCGCTCCGGCTTGTGTCTGTTCGGCGGGTGATGCCAATTCTTTTTTCGGTTTTACCTGAATTTCCTTGGAATCTTTGTTCGTCATTGTGTTATGAAAACTTTATTTTACCAATATTTTTCGAGGTTTTCCGGCTTCTGATTTGGGCACCCTCAAGGTTAAAATACCATTTTTCAGCTTGGCATCAACCTTGTCAGCATCCACCGGATCGGAAAGATTGATCAATCGAGAAAATTTTCCGGATTCTCTCTCTCGCCGGTGGTATCTGACGGTATTGCCTTCCGCCGGTATTTTTCTTTCGCCGGATATCGAAACACCATTGGATGTGACCTGGATATCCAGTTCATCTGTTTTAATGCCGGGCAGTTCAGATCGAATATAGTAGTTCTCATTGTCCTCGGTGATATTGATCAAAGGAAACACTCCCGCACTGGGTCTCGGAAGGGTTCCTCCTGAAAAGGCGCCATATAATTCATCCAGTTGCCTTTGTAACCGATCCAGTTCACCAAACGATCCTCTGAACCCCCATGTCGGAAAATCAAAAAGCCTTCTGTAAAACATGACAACGCCCTCCTTTTTTGATGTATTGTGGTTAACGGCGATCTGCATCCGCCGGTCCGGTTCAATTACTTTGTAATTTTTACCCAAAGATAAATTTCATTTTAATTTTGTCAAGATTAATATATAAATTTATCTTGCATTATTTTTATAATACTATATATTAAAGTAATATCCAAATCGGAGGTTTCCGACGTGAACAAAAACAATGAAAATAAACAAATGGTAGGCGCATCATCGTCCAAGACAATGACATCCGAACTCAAAGGCAGGCAATCGGTTCGGGCCACGTTGAGGCTGACGGAAGGGTGTATTGCCGCCATCCACATCGTCGCCACTCAAATGGGAATCAAACAAAAATCGCTTTTTGATCATATTGCCGAAGATGACCGGAATTTAGCGTCTGTTGCCGATAAAATCAAAAATACAACCTTTGACAAACATAATCGAATTCAAAAAACCTTTGTTATGAGCAAAAAATCACTCTCTTCCCTGGATGAGGTCGCTAAAAATTTTAATACACAAATAGACGCGATCATAGAACTCTATATTCAGCGGTTCTTACCGCTGATCAGCAGGGAGCAGGTAAAACATAATCTGCGAAAAGAATTTCTTGTTAAAATCAGGCAGCATTTGAAAAAGGGGGAAGAGATACTTGGAGACATCCGGAAACAACTGGGAAGTGAGGACCCGATTGCCCATAAATTCAAAACATTAATATCCAGCTATGAATCTGTAGAGGACAATCTTGAAACGTTTATTGAAAAGAGTAAAGGGATTGAGAAGTTCGACGCTGATATCTTAATTCATAAGAAATGATGTGGCGGGTTGGGCGGGTCGGTTTGCGGAACGTTGCCTTTATTTCACGTCTGCATTTCGTTCCAGGAGCAGGGCCCGAAGCACTGATCGGTGGCAGCGGGTCTCATCAACGCAGTAGCAGCCGACGGAAAAGTTTGATTCACGGGAAAAGGCGGCAAGCAGGTCGAGTGTCCGGCTATTCTCAGGGGTTGCCATCTCGGCTCTGAATTTGCGAAAGAAAATTTTCCATTCCCGATCGGTTTTAGCCTTTTGGGCCAGTTTCAGTGTTTCCGGACTGGGCGACAGGTTTGGAAACCATACATCATACCAATTCTGCGAAGAAAAATCTTTTTTCGGAACACCGCGGGGTGGACGCCGGACCGTACCGATGCGAATACCTTCTCCCGGCATTCTTTCTGTTCCAAGGCGGACAATGTAAACTGCCATCATCAACTCTTCGGAGGAGTCTGCCGCATCTAAAAATGTGCCGACAACATGTTGCTCAAAAGATCTTTTTTCCCAAATATCGGCAAAATGTTGGGATTTGAAATATAGTATTCCACCATCTTTGAATTTACTTTGTAACAATCAGAACATTTAACGGCATATTTTCCCATAGAGTATTCAACAAAACCGCCTCCCGACAATCCGAATCCCTGTGATGTGGGAATGACATGGATTGTTACCGCATCTTTGCAATCGGAACATTTCCCTTGAAAAGTGATCCTCGATTTTTCAGGAAATGCATCGAATATTGCTCTGAATATCTCTTCCATCGGCGACACCCCCCATATCCCATTATTTAATAAAATTACAGTTGGTTATTTATATTTTTGCGTTGATTTCATTGGGGTTCTTTTTGTGCGATATACGCTTCAATTTTAAAGGTCCCTTCGCATTCAAGGTAATAAAGGATCAGGTCAAAAATATAGTTATCCACAACATTTCTTCCCCATCCCAGGCGTTCCAGGTTACGGTTCAAAATGTCAACACTGAACAAGCCGCCATCACCGATGATATTTAAAATATCTCTGGTCAGCCCTTTGACTTCAATTGGCGTCAGTCCCTTTTGATAAAGCCGACGGCACAATACCGGCAATACGCTTTCGTTCAGTGCCTTTAAAGTATCGGATGCCCTGTTGTCCTGCTCTATATCCAAGTTTCCATTCATGATGTTAGCCTGAAAAAGGTAACCGGTTTCGAAGATGGTTTATCTCTGCCCGCCAATGCATGGCTTTTTGCAAGGCTTTGGCCGGCGGTTCGGATGGTCTGCCTGTAAAAAGACTATAAAAATGTCAAAAAAGCGCTTGAAACGAGGGATGGCGGGATATTGTAATCATAGGCTTCGGTATAGTCTATTGCACATCCTTCATATATTTTTTCAAAAGTGGAATCCATATCCTGTATGGCTTTTATTATTTGACAATCTTTGACACACTTTTCTTTCGGCAGATTCTTTTTCGGACAATTTTTGCATGGAGAACAGATCATATTCCCTCTCAAATTCTTTGGCCTCTGACGGCATTGACAATCTCTCTTCCTTCTGTATTTAAAACCGTGTGGACCTGTATTTCCTGGTCTTCGTTTTCCAACAGGATCTTTGTTCCAAGCAACACACTGAACCTGTCGGATCTCATATGATGTTCCAGATCTTCACGGGTTTCCCATTTTTCAACCAGGCAGAAAATATTCTCGTTTTGAATGTCCTGAAAAACATGATAGCTCCGGCATCCCTTTTCCTGCCGGATTACCTCGATCATTGACAAAAGGGTTTGAAGGACCTCTTTACGCTTTTCCGGAAGCGCATTCATTAATATTTTGACAATGATCATGCCGATGAGCCCTCTCTTAACGATAACCTTTAGAAAAATCATCAGTTCGTTTATTGTATAGTCAAGTTTCGTGCCAGCCGGAGTGAGCCCGAACATTTTTAACTTATCCTATTGAATTTTGGCTGAATAATAACATCAATGCGGGCATTGGCGAGGGAATCAATCGGCACTAAAAAAAGTCATATATGACATATTGTTATATATGACGCATCTTGAGTGTCTTTGCTGCAGGGCCGGGAGGGAATCAGTGGGGGCATACGAAGTAATGATCACTATATATTCAGAGGGTGTGCTTTCCAATGTAACGATATTGGCGGAGCGGCTTCGTCATTTCAGTGACTGCTAAGTCACTGAAATAACGAGACACGCAGACACAGGCGTTACATGGGAAAGCATCTCCTCTGAACATGCTGCGGCAGGGCTATGGCTTGCGGATGCCGAGTTTTCTCATGCGGGCGCGCAGCGTGCTGGGGTTTAATCCCAGGATTTCTGCGGCCCCGTTTTTCCCGGCAACTTTCCACCGGGTTTCTTCAAGTGTCCGGACAATATGGTCGTGTTCGACGGTTTCCAGTGTTTTTATGGCTGTGGTTAAACCTTTTTGGGGGTTTTCCAGTCTGTCCATTAACCGCAGTTTGTTTCCCGAAGAGTTGATCACCGCCCGTTCGACAACATGTTCAAGCTCTCTGACATTGCCGGGCCAGTGATAATTCTGCAAGGCATCCATCACGCTCTTCGGAATGTAATCAATGGATTTTCCAAGTCTGGTAGAAATTTTTTTCACAAAAAATTCCACGAGCAAAGGAATATCTTCCCTGCGATGTCGAAGGGGCGGCAGGGTAATCGGAAAAACATTTACCCGAAACCAGAGATCTTGACGGAACCGGCCGTTGCGGACATCTTCTTCCAGATTGCGGTTGGTGGCGGCGATGATCCGAACATCGACGCTGACGGTCCGGGAGCTGCCCACCCGCTCGAACTCGCCGTCCTCAAGCACCCTGAGCAGCTTGGCCTGAAGGTCTAAGGGCAGTTCTCCGATTTCATCCAAAAAAAGGGTCGCACCGTCCGCCACCTCAAAACGGCCCAGCCGTCTTTCAAATGCACTGCTGAAAGCACCCTTTTCATGGCCGAACAGTTCGCTTTCCATAAGATTCGACGGCAGGGCCGCGCAATTGACTTTCACAAAGGCCCGATCTTTACGAGGCCCGCAACCATGAATGGCCCGGGCGATCAGCTCTTTGCCGGTTCCGGTCTCGCCGAGAATGAGAACCGTCGTGTCTGTCGGCGCAATTTGATCGACCTTGTAGAGCGTGTACCTGAGTTCGTCGCTGTTGCCGATAATGTTTTCATAGTTGTATTCGGATTGGATTTCTTCCTGAAGATATGCCTTTTCAGCTTCAAGACGCTCTAGCAGCTTTTTTATCTCGGCAAGGGC
>JARRRC010000229.1:0-4578 GCA_037381105.1 Desulfobacterales bacterium | reverse complement strand
TTCATACATGCGCGGATCTTTTTCCGAAAATCATCTTGGTTCAGCGTGCCAAAGGGTTCATAAGATATCTGCTTCTCGTCCACATCCTGATAGATTAGTCCACCTGGAATGAAGATCGCTCCCTTGTTGTCTAACTTGCCGGTAGCTCCTTCTTCATTGATATCCGGTAGCTGACCATGCTTGTACAAAAACAGCATTCGCCAGAGAGTATCCGTCCGGATCGCAATGAGTTCTTTAAGCAAGACGCTTTCTAAAATCGTTTTTTTAGATGACATGGTTTCCTTCTCTTCATCATTGGTTTGTTGGCAGTGGTCGGTCTGGAAATGAAGAAGGATTCAGACGATTATTCAGCCCCTGTTCGAACCAATCCCTATACTCATCAGGCTTGTCAGAAATAGTTCTGTCGGAAAACGAACACAAGTATATGATATTGTTATATTTAGAAGCCACATGAATAGTATCAAATTGTATGGGTGATTTCAACAAAAAGATTAAATAACAGTTGGTACATTCACTATCATTTGGTGATATGGTCTTGAGGTATCACAAAAGAATCGGGACACTGATAGCTTTTTTTCATTGCGGGTATCTCCACATCGTACAAGATAAGGTAGATCCGTAATTTTCTAAAAATCGGCATTCGTAGATTTTTTCTTTTTTGAATGTTTTTGACGCAACCATCTGAAAAGGAGAAACAGTCCGACGCCAAAAATGACAACCGCACCCAGCAAGGCTGCAAGGTTATACATATTCGGACGGTTCAGGGCTTCGGAAACCCGATCCGTTACAATTACTATGGCAGCAATGCCTGGGAGCATTCCGATTAGAGAGCCGATGGCAAAATCTTGCGTCTGGATCTTGGACACACCGGCAATCGCGTTTATCACTGAAAATGGCGCAACTGGAATAATCCGAAAAGTGATTACGGCAATGAGTCCTGACTCGGAAAGCTTTTGATTCACCCGATTGAGTAGACTGCCGGCAAAACGGCCCACGGTATCACGTCCCAACCGGCGGGCGACGAAGAACAGCAGCAGAGCGCTTAGCTCTGCACCAACCAAAGAATAAAATAATCCCCACCAGGGGCCGAAAATAATTACCGTTGCAATGACCATCAGCGTAACCGGAAAAGAAAGCAATCCTCCAAGCATATAGGCTCCGGGGACCAGTAACGGTGTCACGGACTTTTGTTTTATCCATTCTGCAAAGCCCACCGCCGCGTCAATATTGATCCATTCGCTTAAGGGCGTCCACCGCCACAACGCCGTTAGGCTCAGAAAACCGGTGATGATCAGGATGACTTTTAGTAGATGCTGATAAGCAGAAAGCTTCTGTTCCGGACCTACAAAATATTCGAAGAGTTCTTCCTGCTCGATGGGCTTTTCCGGATCGATCAGTTCAGATTCGGGTACCCATTGGTCGAGTTCTTCAGGCAAATTGTCGTCTATCGGTTCAAGAGTCCTCTCCCCTTTGCGCAAGTAATCGATGGCCTTGGTCAGCGATCCCTGCCTCTCAAACGCATTTGCCACATCGTTCCTCGATACTCCGAGATGTTCAGCGATCAAGCGATTGCGAAAGGCGGATATGACTCTCTCTTCAGCGGATTCCTTTTTAGCGACGATGGCGATATCGCATTCCGAATCCAGCCCAAGAGATCGATTGCTCAGGTTGGAAGAGCCGACCCGCACAAAGTCATCGTCGATCACCATGACCTTTGCGTGCACCATTAGGTCAATATTCGGGTTTACGGATATCTGGGGATGATATATGCGAAGTCGGTTATGAGTGTCGGCTTCGCGCAATTTGCGCAATAGTCTCCCTCGCAGGACATCCATGGTATGCTGTTCCAGCCAGCCGCCTGTCTTTTTAGGAAGGACCAGGATTATCTCGGGTCCATCCACATTCTGCAGGCATGACTTCAATGACTCACCAATACGGTAGGAACTTAAATACTGGTTTTCGATATAGATGTACTTTCGGGCTGCGGCAATGCTGTCAATGTAGAGCTGCTCCACCTCACGCACTTCTTGAAAATCTTTGTGGGCGGCAAGGGTTCTCGCGATAGCGATCTGTACTCCATTGAAATCAGGGAGTATACTCGGTGGCCAGGGATCGCCGATTTCAGCTCGTTCATCGATTTCCGGCATTTTCCCCACAGCTCTTTTCCAGCGCTCTCTTGTCAGATCTCCTAACGCTTTTGCCGCCTCTCCATCCACAACCATTTGCACATCGTGGAACGGAGGGTAGGATTTTCCATTGGGATCCACACGCTGATTATTTTCGGATTGATGGGCAGAGGTGTCCCAGCGCCATTTACTCAGGTCGAATCCCCCTGCAAAGGCAACGACGTCGTCAACGACAACCACTTTCTGGTGATGGGAAGCGCCAACGGGGTGTTCGCCGTCAAGGCAAAAATGAATTCGCTTGTGGGTACGCCATTTGAGTTTATAACGTGGAAAGAATTCTCGTTCCATGGCGTAGATCATCGCAAAATCCCAACTCAAAAGATATACTTGGAGGTCGTTCTTTTCCCTGGTCAGAGCGTCCAGAAATTTTCCCAGATGTTCCGGATAGTCGCCGTGGTCGCCGTTTCGAATCATGCGCAGTTCGCTGTGCAAATCCCATCCGACGATCATGATTGATCGTCGTGCCTGTCGCATCGCCTCGTGCACTGCTCGGAAATAGTCCTCGCCGTCAATGATGAAGGCCGCACGATTTGCCGGCACTAGTTTCCAACAGTTTTTTGATACATTCAAAATATTTTTCATGCGATTCGAATCCAGTTATGGAATTCATACAATCATTTATGCGCGTGATGCATATACAAAATGACGCAAAAAATATGCAATTCCATTTTGATACCCCGCAGCGGAATGCAGAGAGTTTCACTCCAACATTCCCTGAATCGTTTTTTCATATTCCGGGAAATACCGGCTGATTACTGAAAGCTCGAAGCTTCTAAGAATGCTGGTATTGCTCTCTCGTTGGAGAAGAAATTTGAAAGATCGCTCTACCAACACTTCCGGTGCCACACGTTTTTTTGTCAACTTTTCATAATATGAGTGCGGGACAGTGACCCTGTGAGTTGTCGTTTTAGTCCCTTTAACAACAACCTCAAAGGTGGTGTCATCAATTGATTTTACAGTTATCATGGGTTTTCTCCATTAACGTTTCCCGACAGGATGAACCGGATTGACTTTGTTTTTTTCTCGGCTTCCGGCCTCCGGCTCATAGCGCCTATGCCTCGGAGAGATAAAGGCAAAAATATCTTGTTTATCCTGTGATCCTGTCTAAATATTACGGGTTCTTTCGTTTCAGCCAGAAATCGAACGAACGTCCCGGGACGAAGATATCAATACCGATCGAGGGCTCCTTCAAGGGGTTCGTCACAACATGCGGTTCATCCCCCGGGATATATACTGCGTCGTTCTCGGAAAGCTCTTGCTCATCGTCATCCGTTGTGATGGTCAGTTTGCCATTCAGTACGATAAGAACCTGTGCATTCGGGTGTGCGTGTCGAGGCGAGGCATGGCCTCCAGGTTTGACGAAGTGCTCTATGGAAATGTCCTCCTGACTGCATAAGCTCACACGTCTCCAGTCTTTTTCCGGTTCATAGCTTTCGGCATTATCAAAGCGAATCACTTCCATCTGAATTGCTCCTTTCTGGTGCCAACTAATAAGTAAGCGGAATTAAATTGAGATTACCTCATGAAAATCGGACTTGTCAAAACCTTTGATTGGTAGGAGATATCTTTTGATTTTGAAGCTTCAAATAGCCTGTGAATAGCAGGTATCACAATCCGCGAAGATAGAAAAAAGGGCCATTATGACTCTGCCTTGTCGGAAGTGGAATAGAATCGATATTCCTCAATTTTTGATTTTTTACAGATTGAAGGTTAATATCCTTTCATTTTCGTGCAACTAATTCATATATTATGTATTTTTAAGGGGTGAATCAATCCTGCTATCATCATATGTTGATAAATATTAGAACACGTAGTTCACTGTGAGCAGCGGAGCTGTGATGGAGACGGAAGGAAGATCCTCGATGCCTACAAACCCGACATTAGTCACGAAATCGAGGACAAATCGCACTTGCAAATCCGCGAAACCGAGGCGCTGCGCCTCCCGCATCAACGGCGTAATGTCAATCGAAACAAAAGTTCCCAGATCCGAAGCAAAGAAATCCAGCGATTGAGACAATAGTGGAAGAGAATCGAAATCTTCCACCCGCAAGCCGGCAATAGGGTAAGACACAAGATCGAGCAAAGTGGGGACATTGGGAGCAAAACTCACTTCGTTAATGAATACTTCCAGGGTTGCAGAAACTATTCCAGCGTTTGCAGGGATAACATCTCCACCGGTAGAACCGTCGAGTGGAAAATCCAGGAAAGCACGGTATTCCGGTAAATTTGGGTCAAGATCGTCAATGCCAATAAACAGGGTTTCTGGCCCGTTAGTGATAGTGAAGGATTGCAGAACAGGATCAAAGACGATATCTCCATCCGTCGACTGGTCGCTAAAGATACCGGCGACAATTACAGGCTGCGGATCACTCCCGTCGCCGCAGGAAAGAGC
>JARRRC010000228.1:0-4583 GCA_037381105.1 Desulfobacterales bacterium | reverse complement strand
CGGCGAAGGTCCAGGTCGGCCGACGCCGCGTACTCGCTGATCTCGTAGACCTCGCAGAACTCGATCCGGCGGCCCCGCTCGGGGCCATAGACGTCAAATCTTGAAATGTTTTTGCTTCTTGAAAATAACTATCAGGAATGTCGATTTTATGACCGATAAGATCGAGCATATCTTCATCGCTCAATTTCTTTCGATTCAACCCCTTGTGTTTTCTTATGAAATGAGGCATTACCTGAAACAGTATAGTCTTAAGCATTTCATCTAAAAAAATACCATCACCCTCGCGAGTCAGCTGATATTTCCGAAGGCATTCATTTTTCAGGTGGTGATATACATACGGATCGATTGATTTATAGTTTTTAATCAGGGACTCTGGTCGAAATCCTTTTACGAAATATTTGTCCTTGATTTTAATGACAGCTTTCGATTCATATCCATTGGAATTTTCGATTTTATTTTCCGGAGGAGAGATAGCCCGGATTTCTTTTTCCATATCCGGATCAAACAAAAGGGGCAGGTATATGAAATCTGATTCCACTACAAGTTCCAGATCGGAATCAAAAAATGGTTTCATTATTTTATTTCCTGTTATATTCCAATGCTGAATTCGATGGTTTAAGAATTCAGTATGATCGGCGGAATTTCTTAAATCGTCAATCGCCGAACCAAATTCCAATCATCAATCCCAAAACCCTCCTTCCTGGGGTTTTATGGCTCGAATGGGTATATATAGATATTTTTCGCCGGCTTCTGTTTGTTCTGAAACGGCATATTCCAGCGCCGTGCCTCCGATCTCCTGCCCTCGAGACAGCAACCTCCCACCTTCCAATTGTCTTCTGATATCTTCGACGATAAGCTGCTCTTCGATACTTAAATTCTTTTTATTCAAGGTCTTATCACATAATTTCTTTAGAGACTTTGCCGCATAACTTCCCGGCTCGTAGATGTCAATGAGCCCCTCGGCAGCATGCCCCGGAATGATTTCAAGGACGAGCGGCAGTAACTTTTCGGCTTCATCCATTTGAAGTTCTTTTTTAAGATCAGTGTCCGGCATGTTATCATCCCTCCTCGTTTACTAAAATTTCACAGAACTTGTTGAGTTATAAAAAATATTAGCAGGTTTTTCGCCGGCAATAAGCATTCGATAGGCATCCACCATAAATCCGGCAGTGATCTGATTCGTCATGATAACAGAAGGATCCGGCTGATAAATGCAACCGGCTCTCTCCCGTTGATAGGTTTCAGGGTTGCGCCTTTCAACAATGTCATCCAACCCCAATAGTTCCGCAGGAGTAGCGTCATGATCCATTGGATTATATATAACCACCTGGCCGGCATCAGCGCTCGTTCCGCCGCTGATCAACATTTTGCCCTGGCTTTTGCTTTTTTCACTGAGAATGATTCTCGATTCGAAATTATCGACACAGTCAAAAACAACATCAAAGGATGAAATGTCGCTGTTTCTATCGAAGTAAGCAACATGGGCGCTGCTGTCCAGCTGAAATAGGGTATTGAGTTTTTCTGACAACGTTTGAGCCTTAAACTTTCCAAGGGCATCATAGAATAAAACCTGCCGGTTTAGGTTGGTGATTTCGACGACATCCGGATCCATAAATGTAAGGTTTCGAAAACCTGAGTAAACAAGCCCCAATCCGACAAATATGCCCAAAGCCCCGGAACCGACGATCAATATCCCGGGTTGACCGCGGGATGCGTTTATTTATTTTCTTTTAAAGGAGATGAGATCGTCTGACGGATTTTGATTCATTAAGAGATTTTTGGTCTCTTCCAATACGATTCCGGCAACAATGGTATCCAACACGCTGTCATCAACATGAGGGCTCGGCAAGTTGGGAGAAAATACCACCTGTTCAAGTTCCTGCCATTCTCGTCCTTTTAAATAGGTAAATACCTTGAATCCCTGATAACCGCCGTTTTCATAGCAAAACCCCCTGATAATCGGGATATTTTCTCTAAACCCTTTTTCTATTAGCAATTTGTTGGCCAGACCATACTGACTTAAATCCACTATAAATTCGCAGCCTTTGAATAGCTCAGACATAATCGGATGCGTAAAGAACCCCTCGATGTGGGTGAGAGTGAATCGAATGTTCAACTTTTGAGCGATTTCGATGAGGATAGGATCCAGCATCGGCGAAAGGACAACCAAATGATTGATTCCAAGGGCGGATGCCGACATGACATAAAGTGAGGCCAGTAAATCGTTGTCACCGACAACGCCGATTTTTGCATTTTCCAATGCCTGTTGATTCCACCCTTCGATACGTAGCTGTCTGTCCAATCGGCTTGACCGCGTCATGCTTTTTCTCCTGCCTTTTTCAAATCATCCATGAGGCGGCCCGAAAAGGGATATTTCCAGCGGATGGTCGTCGGCAAGCCGGGGGCCCTTTTTCTCTATATCCCTTATTCGTTTATTCAGATACTTGACTTTTGCCCGAAGGTATTCATTATCCGGATCGGCTCTGAGACTCGCCTCGGTATCTCTCAACTGCATTCTAAGATCGAGGTATTCTTTTTCCAAGCGTTTGATTTCCCGACGCAAGATCTGAAAATCTTTCATTTCCTGAACATCATCATAGAGCCACATACTCATAATACACCTCTTTTTGGTGTTCAATGTGTACTTGTTGGAGAAAAAGTGAACAGGCCAACTCCGATAGATCAAATATAAACCATATCCGTTCAAAGTCAAAGTGGAAAGTGTCTTAAATCTCCGGCAGGTGATGTCCAGTTTAACGCCTGGTTTATCTTTTGACATTTTTCATTTTATTGACAAACACTCCGGCGAATCTATAATAACGGATAAGTTTTAAATCTCACATTGGCTTGCTCGGCGAATACGTGCTTGTTTGAAGCCAAGATATCAAACATGGACATTGTAAAATATTTACAAATACAGTAAATATTATATTTTTCGAGATGTTAAATTATGCCGCAAAACCCTAAACAGAAAACCTTGGCCGACCCTGGACGTTTTAAAACCATTCAGGATCTGACGCGATTACGTCCGGACTGTGGTGCTTCTATTGATGACATATTGGTTATCGACAATGGTTTTATGCTCATTATCGACCTCTCTCACATCGGAAATATGTTGAATCCGTATAACAGCCCGTCAGCCGCTTATGTGAGGACACACGGCGTCATTGTTCGCAGCCATGTTCATACTGAATATCGACCGGTATTCTGGAGTGAACCTTTTTTGCTCCTTCCGATGTCCTGTCATTTAAATGAAAACTTAACGGGTTATGATGATATCGGAAAGGTTGTCGAAAAAATCTCCTGCCCATCGGGGGCATTTCTTTTGCTCCCGGCTCGCGAAGATATTCCAATGCCTTTAGGCAGCATGATGGGTGAGGCTTTAGCTTCAGAAGGCGGCGTAAAAATCAAGCTTCCAAACGGAACTTATAGGGTTTTTTATGAACAATTTGAGGTTCCTGAGGGATCCAAACAAGAATTCTATCGAAATGTTGTGGTCCAGAAGCAGTGAGACCTTTGAAAAAGGCTCCCTTTTGCCCATTTTAAAGGTCTCACAGTAGAGTAATCTTTAGCGCTTAACCCAAAGCATGTTTAAATCTTTCATACCTAACGGTTTTTGTAAACGGTTATCAGGGTTTTGTTCACATCGTTTTCGAATACACTTGCTAAGATCCATTCGTCTTTCCGGGTCATGAAAAAAAGGGTCCAACGGAAATTTTTCCGCACAGGATTCAGTCACCCAAACATGGATACATTGTTCACACTTGTATTCCAAAGGGCATGTTTTTTGTCCGGCTATTCTCGTATTAATTCCATCTTTTATGATATCATTTTTATTAATTTTTGACTGACAGAACATGCACTCCATACCAAATCCCTTTGAAACTGGCTCCATTTAAAATGATTTTGACTAAAGGTGTTTTCTACAAAATTTCAACTAGTTCGATTTTAAAGGTCAAGGTTTTTCCTGCAAGGGGATCATTTTCATCCAAGACGATACGATCTTCAGTGAAGTCTTTAATGGTAACCATTGTGTATATTCCATCTTGAGTGCGAACCCTCAGCCGTTTCCCAATTTCTAATTTTATTTCCTTGGGAAAACCTGATCTTTGCATAACAGATACGAGTTCTTTTTTATGATGACCATATGCCTGCTCAGGGGAAAGTGTGATGGTCTTTGTGTCTCCTTTTTCCATGCCGACCACTGCATTTTCAAATCCCGGCAGCATGTTTTTCCCTCCAATGGTAAATTCAAAGGGCGCCTCATCCATTGTTGAACCAAACACGGTGCCGTCTTCCAAGTAACCGGTAAAATGAACTTTTACGGCATCACCAACTTTCGCTTGAACCATTTCCCCCCCATTTTCTTATTTTCTGAAAGTTAAATTATTACAATTATATAAAGATAAGCCGAAAACAAAAGTCTTTCATAACCTTTCAAATAAATAATATCAAGACAGGATTTAGTAAAAATTGATTCACTCGGAAAATCCGCTTATATTGAGCAGTGAAAAACGGTTTTGCCTTGCAACCATGCTACAATGGGGTCAGGATGCCTGGAATAATCTTCTATGGCGTCTGTT
>JARRRC010000227.1:0-4595 GCA_037381105.1 Desulfobacterales bacterium | reverse complement strand
AACATCTCAACGGTATCACCACACCTGCCGGTTCTTTTACCATATCCGTCAGGATCTATAATAATCCGGCGTCTATCTGTTCGAGTCGCCATTTCGATATAATTCGCGGATGGCTTCCGACGGGGATTTGATGCCTGCTGATATGTTTTGTTTTTGCTCATATTTGAACCATCGTCTCCGACCTGCTTGAATAATTTATCATTTCAAACTTCACAACCTTAATTTATTTGCCGCCACCGTTATTATCTCATTCAATGATCACAAACATTGGCACCGGTTACCAGTGTGCCGGAGAGGTACCGGTTTATGAGGGACTCCGGGGAATCCATTGGAGCGCCGATAATCACCTTGATACCTTTTTCCTCTAAAAGCTGTTGAGCCCTTTCTCCCATTCCAGCCGCGATAACGATATCAACTCCCTGCTCATCAAGCCAGCGGGGGAGCACTCCCGGTTCGTGGGCCGGAGGGGCAAGCATTTCTGTATCTATTATTTTTCCATTTTGAATCTCTATCAATGCGAATTGTTTACAGTGACCAAAATGGGACGACAGTTTTCCTTCGGCAACGGGTACCGCGAGTATTTTTGAGTCTTCAGAGTGCTTTTTTCTGATTTCAATTTTCTTTTCCGGTTCAGGAATCGTTTTTGTCTCAATTTTTGTTAACTTAATAATTTCATCCACTCTTTTATTAAATTCCCGGGTGATTAAAAGCTTGCCGTCATCCAAAAGCCCGATGTTCCCCATATCACCCATTAATACCACCTCAGGTTCAAAAGGGAGTGACCCTAAAAGTCTCAAGCCCTCTTTTTTTGCGGTAAAAATCCCGCCACGGGTTTTGAATATTTCTATCATCTTTCCGCAGTGAGGACACTTGAGTCCGCTCATGTTTTCTACAAGACCTATGATTTCCATCTTGACCTGACGGCAAAAATTGATGGATTTTCTAACATCGGCAAGTGAGATTTCCTGGGGGGTTGTCACAATCACGGCTTTTGCATCGGGTATGGTCTGAGCAACGGTCAAAGGCTCGTCGCCTGTACCAGGCGGAGAGTCGATGATCATATAATCAAGATCCGGCCACTCGACATCTGCAATGAACTGTCTGATCACACCAATTTTAAGGGGGCCTCTCCAGATAGTTGCCGCATCCCTATTTTCTCCCAAAAGCGGTTCAATGGAAATCACATCCATATTGTGAATGTAATTAACGGGTCGGGCTTTTCCATCCATGCTGCCGGGTCCGATATTTCCTTTTAGACCCAGAATGTGAGGGATACTGGGGCCGTGAAGATCCACATCCATGAGACCCACTCTATACCCCTTTTTCGCCAATGCCACGGATAAGTATGCAGCAATACTGCTTTTCCCAACACCGCCTTTGCCGCTCATCACCAGAATTTTGTTTTTGATGTGGGCCAGCCTTTCTTTTATTTCCAGATCCTGCTGCTGTTGATCCTGTCGATTTATATGTCCTTTTGCCATCAATCATTACCCTCCGATATTACATTAAAATATTTTTATGATCGCTATTGGGTCTTTTGTTTTATCAACACGATTTTTATTTTTCTTCCATGGCCTTCATGCTGGATTCTAAGTCTTCAATTTGCTGGCGTAATTCATTTGCCTGATTTTTAAGGCGCTTCAACTTTTCTTCTTTTGATAACATGGTGGTCCCGGACTGACCTGAAACAGTCCATGTTGAACTTTTCATTCCGCGGCCCATGCCCATTCCGCGGCCCATGCCCATTCCGCGGCCCATGCCCATGCCGGTACCACACCCCTTTCTCAACCATTGGTTCATATCAGCATTGCTTTCCATGCCGTAGTGATCGGTGACATTGGGCGTATTCGTAGGCTTGATATCCCCCCTTTTATATCTGTCGAAGACATCTCTGACGGTACCGGACTGCCCTAAAAAAATCTCAATATTGGCAGCGGAAAGGGTTTGAAGGGCTTTGGGGCCGCAATTTCCAGTTATTACAGCATCTATTTCTTTGGATGCCACAAACTGGGCCGATTGAATACCGGCGCCTCCAGCCAAGGCGATACTCTCATTATCAAAGGCCTCAAAACTCATGTCATTGGTCTCCACAATAACAAAATAGGCGCATCGGCCAAAACGTGGATCAACGGGATCATCGAGTGTGGGGCCTGTAGATGTGATTGCTATTTTCATATCTATTTTCTCCCATGTCGGAATTTATTTCACCAGATAGCGAGTTTATCAATAAAAACGCCATGGCTTGAAAAAATTCAATAATGTTCAATATGTTTAACATAATCTTCAAAATCGTATTCCTGAAGGAACCGCGAAATCATTTCACTCACTTTATCAGCGGTATCAACCCGATACACTCCTTTTTCATCCCTGCCTGCAATACGTTTCACATTTTCAACAATTGTTTGCAGAGATGCGGCGGTGATTTCAACATTTACATGAACCATAATCATATCTTTGGTTCCAGTCATCTTTTTAACCCTTATCCAAATTTTTTCCACAGCAGCTTCCAGGCCCTGCACATCCGGCTTCACCGGGAGATGATCCGCAGCAGGCGGTATCACCCAAACCGGGCATGCTGTTTTTAAGAGGACCGGACATGGATGAATGGGCTGAAATGAGCTTTTTCATGTGAAGACTGTTGCAGGAATTGCATCGTGGTAAATCGCTTAAGCCGACCATCAGAATTTCACTGGTTTTTCCGCAGTCGAGACAAAGATATTCAAATATAGGCATGATCATACTCCTTTTTAAAGTGAGCGTTTCGAATTTTAAAAAGGGGGCTGTTTCCCATCATTACAAGCCCCCGTATTTTAAGCCGAAGCAATTTAATCGGAAGATTTTTCCATCTCAGCGATTCTCCGGTTAATCATATCAAGACTGTTTTTTAGGGAATCCGCTTCTGCTTTCAGCATATGCAGCTCTTCTTCAGGATTTTGTGCATATGCTGGAGGATATAAAGGATAATTCCCGAACCTCCAACCCAATGCACGACCCATACCCCGGCCGAAACCGCCCCTAAAACCACGGCCAAGTCCCATACCTCTGCCAAAACCAAAAGGACCGGAAAATCCACGGCCGTATCCCAAGCTTGCGGGATTACAAAGCCCTCTTCTTCCACCGGTCATCGGGCCTGCTCCCATTGGACCGCTTCGATCAAATCCTGGCATAATATCCACCTCCTTTTATAAGAAGCCATCTCAAAAAAGTCTTTTCGTTCGATATCGGCGTTGAGCCCTCGGCTCAAGTCCTCGACATACTTGAGTATGCGTGTCGAAGATCTCGTTAAAGACGGGGCGGATTGATCCTCGGTCTCGTCTTGATCTCGACCGAAAATCCTAATTTTGAGATTGCTTCATGTTTTACGTATTTTTTAAATGGTTTTATTAAAAAGTGATCTTTCTGCCGTGTATATAGCCAATATTGTTTTTCTCAAAAACCATCTCTATTCTGACCTTGTCCGGCACCTTTACCACGGCCCTGTCCTCTGCCTTGCCCTTTTCCTGATCTGTTGTCGGAATTTTTGCCGACTCCCCTGCGACCCTTGCCGGATTTACGGCCGCCTTGGCCTTTTCCGGTTCCCGGTCCCTGTCCTTGGGGGCCTGTTCCATCGCCTTTTGGCATATGCATCACCTCCCTTCCGTGAGCAAAACGAGCGCCATGCTTTTTCCCTTTTCCTCCGTGCCTGTGACGTTTATGACTGCATCCCGGCATTAGAAACGCCGGCATAAAGGGAACTTCTTTTACATATGCATCAATAACTTCACCGGCATCACCTGTAATGAACGGAATCAGTTTTATGCCGTTTGCTTCAAGTATGTTTGCAGGCATCTCAGAAATGGCGCCACAAATAAGGACTGCAACATTCAATTGCGCCAGCCTGACGACAAGGCGTGTGGGCAATTCAGGATGAAATGGTTCGTAATGTCTGCTGATTATCTTGGTGTTTTCGATTTCCACAACAAGCAGCATACGTGCAGCATCAAATACCGGTGAAATTCGGTTTTCCCAAACCGTTAGCGCCATTTTCATATTTTGGGTTGCCTCCTTCTCTACAACAAGGAATTGCAATCATCATGCCATGATAACAGCAATAATGGTTACAAAGCAAAAAGATTAAAATTATAGTAAGATATGGCAATCTGGCGAGGTTTTCATGAAAAATGAGACGGTGGAAATAATAGCAGAAATGCGACTGTGAGGAGATATAAAGACGCAATATTGCGACTTTAATGAGATGCTGAACGCCCGTCGATTTTAGGAAGTTTAATTCCGAGTTTTTTTATTTTTCTAAAAAGCGTGCTTTTATGCAGGCCGAGATCGCGAGCCGCAGCCAGGCGGTTAAAATTGTTGCGTTTAAGGGCATCAACAATCACCCGGGATTCGGCTGATTTTAACTCGTTTTCCGAGTGATTATCGCCGATTGATGTCAACGGTTGAGAGGAAAACCCGTCCGGCAAATGTTGGAGCAGAATATTCCCATTGGGACAGAGCACAAAGGCGTGTTCGATGATGTTTTCCAATTCCCTGATCTTGCCGGGATAATTATAAGACATCAGAAGCTCCAGAGCTTGATTATCAATACCGGTTACGGCTCT
>JARRRC010000226.1:0-6204 GCA_037381105.1 Desulfobacterales bacterium | reverse complement strand
TTTGACCCCCAATATCTGGTAATAATCTTTTTGGGGCATAATATTTAAACTTCTTTTGGATAAAAATATAATGTTTATTTAATGGCTTAGATATTTTAAATAAAATGATGTTAAAATCATCCGATCTTCTTGGCAGCTAAAGCTTAAAAACATCTCCGGGTTTCATGACCATCACCTTTGCCGAGGTTTCTTTTTTGACTCTATCGGCCCATGCGTAAGGATCTTGTTTGATCACATCAAAGGTATCATAGTGAATCGGAACCACGTATTCGGGTTCGATAAGCTTTACGGCCCGCAAGGCATCATCGGGTCCCATGGTGAAGTTGTCCCCGATGGGCAAAATCGCCAAGTCGATTCCTTCTTCTCCGATGAGTTTCATATCGAAGAAAAGGCCTGTGTCGCAGGCATGATAAATCTTTTTTCCTTCGATGTAAAACAAAAAGCCACAGGGATTGCCGCCGTAAGTGCCGTCCGGAAGCCCTGATCCATGCTGGGCGATCGTCAATTTTACTCGACCCCAGGGATAATTGAAACCACCTCCGATATGCTGCGGATGAACGTTTTCAATTCCCTGATTAACAAACCAGTTTTGAATCTCAAAGTTTGAAATTACGGTCGCGCCGGTTCTCTTGGCAATGTCTAAAGCATCCCCTAAATGATCTCCGTGTCCATGTGAAACAAGGATATAATCCGCCTCAACTTCATCCGCCCGGATTGGTGTCAATGGATTTCCGGTAATAAAGGGATCGACCAGCAACTTTGACTTGCCGGCTTCAATTAAAAAACATGCATGTCCATACCACGTTATATTTATTCCCATTTTAAACCTCCTTTTAATTCAACATCTTGGATTTTTTTCCCGCCACGGTGGGGTAAATATAGAATTTCTAAAAGACTTCCGGATTTATATCGGGAATGGAATAACTGAATGCCTTGTTCTATTCCTATCATAATCATTATTTGATGTAAAACATCATCTCATATTCACTTTTAAAGCCGTTTTATTCCCAAGTCATATCAGTTTTCCCACCTTGTGCTCCACCGCATCGATGATTACCCCGTTTCGCATCAGCGCTTTCACCTTATGAATATCGTCCTGTAAAATCCGATCTTTATCCAGATGGGGAACGGCACTCCTGACGGCGGTATACGCAGCCATGGTTCCTTCACCCGGTTTCATATTGGTAAAAAGATCCAGTGCCTGTGCGCCGCATAGAAGCTCAATGGCAATGACGTGTTCCGTATTGTTAACGATGTCCCGGCATTTACGTGCGGAAATCGTTCCCATGGAAACATGATCTTCTTTGTTGGCGGAAGTCGGGATGGAATCCACACAAGCCGGATGAGAAAGAACCTTATTTTCCGAAACAAGGGCGGCGGCGGTATACTGAGCAATCATAAATCCCGAATTCAGGCCGCCGTCGCTGACAAGAAATGCAGGAAGACCGCTCAGCATGGGGTTGACCAGCCGTTCGATGCGGCGCTCGGAAATATTGGCAAATTCAGAAACCGCCATACCCAGAAAATCCATTGCAAGTGCGATGGGCTGACCATGAAAATTTCCCCCCAGCAGAAATTCTTGAGTATCCGGAAAAATAAGCGGGTTGTTCGTGGAAGCATTCATTTCCGTTTCCAGCACTTTTTTGGAATAAAAAACAGCATCTCTGCTGGCGCCGTGAACCTGGGGAGAGCATCTTAACGTATAAGCGTCCTGGATACGGTGACAGTCTTTATGGGACGTTACAATTTCACTGTTCCTTGTAATTCGGTACATATTATCCGCAGACGAAGCCTGCCCCGGATGGGGTCTAACCTGATGAATTCTTGGATCGAATTCCGTCCGGCTCCCCATCAGCACTTCGAGGCTGGTGGCTGCGGCAATATCCGTCAATTTGGCCAGATTTAAGGCATCATATACCGCGAGCCCGCCGATGGCGGTCATGACCTGGGTGCCGTTTATCAGCGCGAGCCCCTCGGCAGCCTCCAGTATAAGCGGCGTTAAACCACAATGCTTTAATGCGTTTAAACCGGACATTTGCTTTCCCTTATAAAACGCTTTTCCCTGACCGATCAACACCAGGGAAAGATGAGCCAAAGGGGCTAGATCGCCGCTGGCACCCACAGAACCTTTTTCAGGCACCGCCGGAACAACACCTTTGTTCAGCATCTTTAGGAGGTGCTTCACGGTTTCCAGGCGGATGCCGGAATGCCCCAGGGCAAAATCTTTAATGCGAAGCGCCATAACAGCCCGTACGGTTTCTTCATCGAGCATATCTCCTGTTCCCGCTGAATGGCTCATAAGAATATTCCGTTGAAGCTGTCTGGTATCTTTTATTGATATGGCGACATCACTCAGCGCTCCGAAACCGGTGGTAACACCATAAACGGATTTTTCGTCTTTTACCCACTGTTCGATGAGGTTGCGGGTTTTTTCGATTCGTTGTTCGGATTCTTCGGCCAATTGCACTTTGGCGCCGCACCTTGAAATATCGATAAGATCTTGAAGGGTCATATTCCCCGTGCCAATTATGATCGGTTTCATCATGGACAATCCTTATTTTTCCAAGGTTTCGAGTGGCTTCATGACGATACGCGCTGCGGGTTAGCAAGCTGTTAACCTTTTTAAGAAATTTCTTATTGTATCTATTTAGCCAACAATAATATAATTGAGTTAAAAATACAATTGGACATGCGCATTGATATCGGTAACCGTAAAAGAATCTTTATAAGGCTTTCCTATTGAATTTTTCTTACAGGGGAACAACCTATGCGCGGAAATGTAATTATTAAAAATGCCGCCCAATTGGTGACATGCAGTGGTTTTAAAGCAAAGTGCGGCAAAGAAATGTCTGATCTGCACATTATCGACAACGGCGCTTTGGTGATTGAAAACGGCGCGATTCGGTCTATTGGAAAAACAGATGATATTTTAGCCGACGTTGATGAAAAATCAACAAAAAGAGATGGGTTTATCGTTATCGATGCAACGGGGAAGTCCGTACTGCCGGGGTTTGTCGATTCTCATACGCATTTGGTTTTCGGCGGATATCGTGCCGAGGAATTTTCATGGAGACTTCGCGGCGACAGTTATATGGATATACTGAAAAGAGGCGGAGGCATTCTGAACACTGTTAAAGCTACCCGGGCGGCAAACAAGGAAACGTTGTTCAAAAGCGGCAAGGAGCGATTGAACGCCATGCTGTCACTTGGCGTGACGACAGTAGAAGGAAAGAGCGGATACGGATTGGATCACAGCACCGAAATAAAGCAATTGGAAGTCATGAAAGCGTTGAATGAACAGCATCCGGTTGACGTGGTCAGCACGTTTTTAGGCGCTCATGCATTGCCGGAGGAATATAAAGGAAAAACGAACGCGTTCATCGATCATATGATCGATAAGGTATTGCCGGAAGTCACCGGTCGAAATCTTGCAGAGTTCTGCGATGTTTTTTGCGAAAAGAATGTATTTTCCATTCAGCAGTCAAAACGAGTATTGGTGCATGCAAAAAAGAAAGGGCTTCAGATAAAAATCCATGCAGATGAAATTGAACCGCTTGGTGGAGCTGAGCTGGCCGCGGACATCGGAGCGGTTTCGGCAGATCATCTGCTTCGGGCTTCCAATAAAGGGCTGCACGCTATGGCGGAAGCGGGGGTGGTGGCAACGCTGCTGCCGGGAACGGCATTTTGTTTAAAGGAACCTTTTGCCAGGGCGCGATATATGATCGATCACAACTGCGCCGTAGCGCTTGCCACAGATTTCAACCCGGGAAGTTGCTATTCGGAATCGATCCCTTTAATTTTTGCGCTGGCAACGCTTTACATGAACATCAGTATCGAGGAAGCTGTTACGGCCCTCACCATCAACGGCGCGGCAGCCTTGCGGCGAGAGGGAACGATCGGAAGTCTGGATGTCGGAAAAAACGGCGACGTCGTTATACTCAAATACCCTTCATATCAATTCATCCCTTATCATGTGGGAATAAGCACCGTGGAAAAAGTCATAAAAAATGGTGAATTGGTATACGACGAACCGCTGCTCAAATTTAACTAGTGTCCACCCATAAATGGTCTTTTTGCCCAATCCGCCGGAGGCGGGCAAGTCTCTGCGTTATGCTCAAAAAATAATCCTCGGAATATTAAATTCCTTTTTTATTCCTTTGGACAAATGGAAAAACCCGCCCGTATGTCATGACCTGAAACAAGAATCGCCTCGGCGGCGTCTGGATACACTGTTGTGACCTTGATCTCTCCGGTCTTAAGGCCCGGCACAAAGAAGCGTTGGCCTCCCGCCCCCTCGAAAATCCCGTTGCTGTCGTAAACATCAAACAAATCTCCGCTGTTAAGACCACTTCTTTCACCGGAATTTATCATAATCCGATCGGCATTGACGGAAGCGATGAATCCTTTCCAGGGTTGTAAGACAACGGCGTTGCAAATTTTTTCTCCCATTTTGTCGGCAATGGCCTTATGTAGTAATGGGTATCTTTAAACCACAGGATACCTTCTTGCTTATTATCCGGGGAGATATTTATTACGGCACCGGTAATAATCGCATTCAAACCGAGCCGTCTCCCGATTTTGGCCAAGTCAAAGTTATCGATCCGGCCCGATACCTTCCTGGGCAGGTTTACCAGCTCATCGGGGTAGTCGGAATCACCCGGTTTTTCCAGAAGAATGTTCGAGCAGGAAGATGTGATGGTTCCCGCAAGATTTTCAATAATTTTTTCATCCATGCCCTCATCTTTAAAGGGCGTCTTGTTTTCAAATAGCGCTATGGCGACTTTCTTTTTCAGATCGCCATCCGGTGCCTTGAAGTCTCTCACCATTTTCTTGGTGGACTTCTCAATGGAAGTAACGGTTGAACACCCTGCCATCATAAACATCACCACCAGAAAAAACAAAATGATGATCTTCGGATGAATTTTTATTTCCAAAAATTTAAGATGTTGAAACATTTCATTTTCCTTCGAACACAGCAGTAACCTTGGTGGTAATTCCACCTCTTGCCGTAAAATCTCCTGTAACTTCCATATACTTAGGTTCCAGTACGGAAACGAGATCTTCGAGAATCCGATTCACGACATGCTCATAGAAGATGCCTACGTTTCTGTATTGCAACAAATAAAATTTCAACGATTTCAACTCAACGATTTTCTTATTCGGCCGGTAGGCGATCGTAATACACCCTACATCCGGCAGTCCGGTCATCGGGCACACCGAGGTATACTCAGGTTGCCGAATGACAACATCTATCTCTCTTTGTTCTTGATACTGATATTCCATCGGAACAAGAATATCGGTCTTGACGACATCCGGACTTTCAATGGGATATTTTATTTGTTTTTCGAATGACGGCGGCATGTTGTTATGCTCCATTTTGAACATCTTTTATTAGAAGTGCTATAATAGTGAAGAAAACCATTTCTGTCAAACAAACAAGATCAGTTTTTATGCCGATTGGATTCCATGTCATTCGGATCTTGACACAAATATTTTATTCTGATAACAATTTAAAATTATTGTAAATAAGTCTAAAAAGGAGTCCCAATGGGCAACATCGATGAACTGATCCTGAGATCAACCAAAGAAATCGTCGTAAAATTCATCGAAACAGGCCGGGTGGGGCCGGCCGCTTTTGATGAACTATTTAAAGCGGTTTACAAAACGGTGGAACAAACGGTGAAAGGCGTTAAAGAAGATTCTGAACAATCGGAATAGCCGATTCCGTCAACATCCTGCAATTCCGTTAGCGGTCTTTAAAAGATATAGCTAATGTCCACCCATAAATGAGGATTTTTGTTCAAGATCAAGACATGCGAAAAAAATAACCACAGGCATATAATTGATATTCCGAGGATTATTTTTTGAGCATAACGCTAAAACGTGCCCTCTCCGGCGGATTGGGCAAAAAGACCATTTATGGATGGACAATAGTTAATGGGCCTCAGCCCAATTTTCACCCGATGCCACATTAACTTTCAGGGGAACCTTTAGATTCCAGATTTTTTCCATGATTTTTTTGACGAGGCGTTCAACGGTCACGAGTTCTTCCGGGGGAACTTCAAAAACAATTTCGTCATGTACCGAAAGAAGCATTGCGCTGTTGAGATCCTCCTGCCTGAGGGCCTCTTCTACACGGATCATCGCCAGTTTAATGAGGTCGGCGGCTGTACCTTGAATCGGCGTATTGATGGCCGTGCGTTC